>NZ_JBSWTK010000014.1:0-2445 GCF_056158505.1 Anaerobacillus sp. ABR4_321 | reverse complement strand
AAGGTTAACACCCACACTTACTTCAGGACGTACAGCACCTGTCGTCCCACTGGTTTTATGACTAGTAGCACCCCCGTGCGTAAACGGGCATTTCCCAACCTTTGCAGTATCCTTGTCCATTTTCTTTCCCCTTTCGTTAAAGTAAAAATGAATTAAACTTTGAACATTAATAAATATGAACGGGACAAGGGATTTATTATCTATAATTGGAATCTTTTATGATTAGAAGCGAATGAGGGTGTATTGGGGGTTAACATAAGGCTGGATATAGATGAAAGATATAGTGACTTTTATTAAATGCTAGCCAAAATACACTTCAACACTTTTTTCTTTCTGTGCAGTTTCCAAACAGTTTTTTATAAAATTCAGGATTTGTTTCTGATCCCAAGATACGCAATCACTTTCTGACAGGGAATCACCCGTTTTAAATAATTTCTTATATTCATTCAAAGCCTTTTCAAATTGTTGGATCGAGAAGACCGAACTCTTACCTGATCCACTAACTCCTGCATAGAACTGATAGGCATCAAGTAAACTGTACAGCAGGATTGCATTGCGATTCCCCATGCTAAAACGGGCATAAGCGATTTCTTTCCTCGCTTTATTTATGCCGTATATATCATGACCCATATATAATCCTCCTTTAAATTGAAAATGTAATGTTATATAAATCTCAGAAGTGTTGGTTAGTAGCTTACATGGATCACCACTCCTTTCGCATTTGTATAAAAATAAAAACTATGGTTCAAACATTATGAAAGGATACGAGATGGCTTTGACAGAAGATACGATAATTTAATAAAGGCATTATTGTTTTAATGGAGTAAATTACGAGAGCGAGATGGGAGAAGATTTCAGGAGTCATTATTTTTTTGCTGTTCTTCCTACTAAATCAAATCATACCATACTGAGTATTAATTAAATTTAGATTTTTTTAATGTTATCAACAATTATGTGAACGCTCTCTTCACTTACGTTAAAAAGGCAGCACCCATAAGGGCTTGTTGCCTGATAATTCATTCCAATCTGGATCAAAAAAACAAACTGGCAGCTGGCATCCAAGTTAATAAAACACGTTCTTTCCCTTCATGGCCAAGAGTAGAAATAGATTCAATGCCCCTGGCTGTTTTTCTACAACTTTAGCTGTCCTTTCTTTCTACAACAATAAGTACTTCAATTTCAATCACCAGCAGTTTAACAAATACATATGGTGAAATGATTAGACTTTTTATTGAGGAGGAGATTTTCAAATGTATGGAAATTTTTATTATGGACAGCCGGCACCAATGTATAGGCAAAAAATCACAAAGCAACAAGCCCAAGAAATTGCCGTAAAACGTGTACCTGGGGAAATTGTGCACGTAGATATGGATTTAGAAAATGGTGTTTTAGTTTATGAAGTCTTCATATTAACTCCAGAAAACAGAATATTTGAAGTGGAGATTCTTGCAAAGTCAGGCAAAATCATAAAAATTGATGAAGAAAATGATTTTGATTAACGCACTGGCTTCTCGGACTATCTGATGATGAAAGAGGTCTAAAATCCGATTACAAGACTGGATGGAATTCTTAATGCTTAATTGAAGCAACCCAGTAAACCAGGGAGGGAAACTTATAAGATGAGTTTTGTGGAAATGATTCCAAATAGACTCTATATAGGTGGACGGATTTCAGCAACTGACTGGGACTTTATCTACAACAATATAACTGCTATTGTAAATCTCCGAACTAAACCGGATCGACCTCCTTTTACTCTTGAAATAATGATGATTTGGGCTCCACTTAATGTACGGGTTGCTCCATCTATAGAGTGGGTTGTTAATTTAATGCAGTATTTAAATCGGTTAATGGATTCGGGACATACGATCTTAATACATGATACTATTGGTAAAGAGCGTTTAGGTTTTGTTATTACAGCTTTTTATATGCAAAAGTATCGTTTACGGCGAGATCAAGCCCTTCTTACGGTTAGACAGAAGAAGGCTGATATTAAACCGCCAGCTGATTACATGAGACTATTGCTTCATTTTGAAAACTATTTGTACGGCTAGCAACTCTTAATTAAAGTTTAGTTGTATAGTTGAATCGATAAAGCCCCCTTGGCTTAAAGGGGGCTTTATCAATTGATCTTTCCTTACGAGCAGTGAACATCACTCTACAAGCGTGGGCTGTAATTCTAAAACAAGTTAAGTTGATGATTTCTCTAAATAAACGAACGGAACCAGTATTACCTGATTCCGTCAGCAACTTCATGCTTCCACTTTCAATCAAGATTCTTTGTCGCAAATTGATCAAGCAATTCACGCACTTCATCTGTTGACTTTGTGTTCATTAATTGATTTCTTAATCCACTCGCCCCATGGAATCCTTTGACATAGATTTTGAAAAAGCGATGAAGAGCCGTAAACGGCCGCAGCTCTAAATGTGAATACTTATCATGGAGAT
>NZ_JBSWTK010000013.1:804-4961 GCF_056158505.1 Anaerobacillus sp. ABR4_321 | reverse complement strand
ATTTTTTTCCTGACGTGTGGACGACAGCAAGCTGTAAAAAGAAAAGCGAAGCCCGCCGGCTTCGCTTCAGACTGCAAAGAAACTCGATGAAAATCAAGTTTCTCTGCAGTTTTTTTATATATCTGTAATTAGACTGGACAAATTAGTTTCAGTCTCATCTGCATTGACCGAAAATAAAGGAAAGAACTCAGATCGATAAAAGGGGAGCCTCTGCATTGACCGAAAATACAGGAAAGCACTCAGAACGGTAAAAGGAGAGTCTCCGCATTGCCGAAAATGCAGGAAAGAAACAAGAACGGTAAAAGGAGGGCTTCTGCATTGCCCGGAAATACAAGAAAGAAACATGAACGGTAAAAGGAGATTCCTTGACTCCCGAAAAATTGGATATCTTCTGTTCGAATCTCGGCACAGAATCGAATTAGAAAGCCCGCATCTGCATGCGGGCTTCCATTTTACATACTTCTTTCTTTTTTCACCTGTCTAAAGAAAAATACTTCATAGATGACTGGAATCAGGATCAATGTCAGCAGGGTTGAGGAGGTAAGGCCTCCGATTACGGTTACTGCCAGCCCTTTGGAAATCAGGGTGCCTGATGAGGTTGTAAGCGCCAATGGAATCAATGCTGCGATTGTCGCAAAGGCTGTCATCAGGATAGGGCGAAGTCTGGTAATTCCTGCTTCAATAAGGGCTTCCCTAATAGGCAAGCCTTTTTCGGTGCGATTTTGGCCGATTCGGTCGACCATGACAATCGCATTGGTTGTTACGATTCCAATAAGCATCAAAAGTCCAATCATTACACTTACTGACATCGGTTCATCGGCAATCCACAGTCCCAGAAGGGAACCGATTGGGACGAAAATCAAGGATGAAAGGATGATAAATGGAATCCTTGCCTGCCCGAATGTAATCAGCATGGTCAAGTAGACAAGCCCAATCGCTACAACCATTGCTATTCCCAGCTGGGTGAAGGTTTCAACAGTCTCATCACTTCCGCCGCCGCCTTCTAGTGAGACATCATCAGGAAGGTCTATATCCTTTTTAACACCTTCTATTACAGCTGTTGAAACGGCCCTTATATCATTGGAATCAATCTGTGCAGAAACGCGGGCGAAGATTTTGCCATCCAGTTTCTGAATCGATGTAAAAGCTTCCGTTTCAGTGATTTTGGCGATCTCAGTGATTGGAACAGGTCCCTGTTGAGTGAAAATGACCGTATTCTTCAAATCATCGATAGTTTCGGACTGTTCATCATAGGTGATTGAAATTTTCCGATCTTCACCGCCAAGCTGCATCATTCCGGCGTCGACAGGCTTAGTTTTATCGGTGATCGTACCAAGAATCTGGAATCCGGAGAGTCCTAGCTGGGCTGATTTTTCTGGATCGATATCAACAAGTACCTGCTTCTGTTTTTCGGAAAAATTATTTGATACATATTTTAAGTCATCCTGCTTGTTCATATAACCTTCCACTCTGGCTGCAGCATCCTGCAAGGCAGCAAGGTCAGTAGAATACAAGTCTATATTGACATTATTATTTGAAGGTGGACCACCTGTAGATTGTTCCTGGATGCCGAGTTTGGCATCTGGCTCAATAGAAAGGACAATTTCTTCCATTTCTTTTTCCAGCTTGGGAATAAACTCAGAAACACTTGCACCATCTCCAAGGCTGATGAAATAGTTCGCCTGGTTCTGACGTTTCAGGCCAGTCTGGAAATCCCGGCTGCCGATTCCAACGGTAACATCATTAATTTCTTTTTGCTCAGCGAACATATTCTCGACTTTCAGAGAAACTTCATTCGTTTTATCAAGAGAAGTAGAAGAGGGCAGCTGGAATGTAGCAACAAGCAGCTTTTGCTCCTCGTTTGGAATGAAGGTGAAACCAAGTCCTTTAACAAGGAATCCTGAACCTGCAAGCAGGGCAATGGACAGGAAGATTACAAGAGTTTTATGGTTCAGGGACCACTTGATAGAAGATGCGTAAGCTCTTTGCAGTGCACCTTCTTTTTCTTCTTTTGGAACTCTTTTGAATGAGAACTTTGCCAGGATTGGGACGATTGTGACAGCTACTATTAAAGATGCAAGCAATGAAAAGACAATTGTCAGTGCGAAAGGCAAAAAGAATTCTCCTGTAATTCCTCCGACAAGGCCTAACGGCAGGAATACAACAACAGTGGTGATCGTTGATGAAGTGATTGCTTTCAAGATTTCCTTTGTAGAGTTCTGAATCAAATCATCTGTCATGCCCTGGTTGGTTTTGCGGACTCTTCGGAAGATATTCTCGATGACGACGATACTATCATCGACCACGCGTCCAACCGCGACAGCCATGCCGCCCAGGGTCATGATATTCAGTGAAATATCAAGCTGGTTTAAAAAGATAGACGAAATCAACAGTGACAGCGGGATGGAAACGATCGCAATAATCGTCGCCCTGAAGTTCCTGAGGAAAATCAGGACCGCGATTGAAGCGAACAGTGCTCCGAGCAAACCTTCCTTTACCAGGGTATTGACCGATTTCTCAATTCCTTCTGCGGAATCGAAACCAATCGCATATTCCAGGCGATCGCCATAACTGTCGATTACAGCTAATACCTTCTCAGCCACTTCGACGGTGTTGGCATCCTGCTTTTTCGTGATGGCCATGGATAATGATTCTTTTTCATTGTAACGTGTGATTTCCGGTTTTTCGGTTACCACTTCAATCGAAGCCAGGTCACTCAGTTTCACCGGAGGTGCATCAGGTACAAATTTGGACTTGATGACAAGGTTTTCGAGTTCATTAATTTCTTCAATTTTTTCCTGCACCCTTACAGGTACCTGAATTTCATTTTCATTCAAGTTGCCTGCCGGGAAGCTGAATTTCCTGGCATTGATTGTTTCTTTAATATCATTCAAGCTGAGGGCCAGTTTGGCTGCCTTTTCCTCATCGACAGTTATTTGGAGGATGTCTTCGGTCATACCCCCAACTGAAACACTATTTATTCCCTGGATTTTATTCAATTCAGGAATGATTTCTTCGTTCACAAGCTGTTCCAGTTCCTGGTCACCTTTTGAGAAAAGGGAGATATTGAATATCGGGAATGTGCCAAAGGAAAAGCGGTTTACATTTGTCTGCACATTTTCAGGGAGTCCCGCTTCCTTGATGAAGGAGTTGACTTGCTGTTCGGCATCGTCAAGTTCTGTTTCAAAAGGAAATTCAAGATTGATGATTGCGATGCTTTCAAATGATGAACTCTGCATTTTCTTGATGCCATCGATCCCTTTGAACTTCGTTTCAAGCTTCTCCGTTACCTGTTCGTTGATATCCTGAGGAGAGGCCCCTGGATAGATCACTTCTACAGAGAGCTGAGGGAATTCGATATTAGGCAGCAAATCGACTTTAAGCCGTGTGAAGGAGTACAGCCCGCCTAGTATCAATAAAAATGAAATGATAAAAACAGCAAATGCATTTTTAAGACTGAATTTTGTTAAAAACCCCATTAGGTTTACCTCATTTCTATTTGTAAATTCATGATTCTATTTTATATGTGTTTTATGTAGTTTTCATTTTTAAACTGTAAAAATACAAAAACTTTTGGCCCGAAGTTGGACTCCGGGCCTAAAAATACGTTATTTTCTGTTGATTTTGATTGTGTCATTCTCGAGGACTGCTTCAAGATTGTCTGCATCCGGTTCTTCAAGAATGAAGTCGGCAATGGAATCCTCAAGCTGGTCCTGGATGGAGCGGCGAAGAGGGCGAGCACCGAAAGCCGGATGGTACCCCAGTTCTGTAAGTCTTTCCTTTACACCATCTGTCACTTCAAGACTGATATTTTGTTCTTTTAGTGTTCCTTTCAGTTCAGTTAGCATCAGGTCAACGATCTGAAGCAGATGTTCTTTTTCTAGCGATTTGAACTCGATGATGCTATCAAAACGGTTCAGGAATTCTGGCTTGAAGAACCCTCCCAGAGAATCAAGAATACTTGATTCATTGACAGCAGTGTTCTGCCCAAATCCTACCTTGATGGACTTGTGACCTACGCCTGCGTTGCTTGTCATGATGATGACCGTCTCCTTAAAACTTACAGTGCGGCCCTGGCTGTCCGTCAGGCGGCCATAGGTGCTGTGATACTAAGCATCAATCGCAAGCTTAACCTTAGCAATACGTAACTGAACGTA
>NZ_JBSWTK010000013.1:0-779 GCF_056158505.1 Anaerobacillus sp. ABR4_321 | reverse complement strand
AAGGTTAACACCCACACTTACTTCAGGACGTACAGCACCTGCACCACTTTTCGATACTGTGAAAGAGGATAACAACACAAGCGTTAAATTGGATGCTCTCTTGCTTGATGGAAAAGCTGTTTCATATGATACATTGTCTTTTATTCGAGAAGTATATCCCGAGATACCAATCTTTTATAAATTGCACGAAATTCCAAGTCATATTCGAACCACGAACATTGAACGAATCTGTAGTGCTCATCACATCAAACCAATTCATGAAAATTACACGATAGAACAAGTCGTCGATGAAGTCTTCTCCCACCTTTGTGGAACGGAGAACTCTTCAAGTAAGCGCATTGTTAGTTTCTTTGGTACACATAGTGGCTCTGGCGTAAGCACTACAACATTTAATGTAGGAAAAGCCATTGCAGAGCGTATTCACGAGAGGGTACTGGTTCTTAGTTTAAATGCATGGGATCCAGCTGACTATTTTACAGAATACCAAGGGGCTTATCTTAACGACCTAAAAGTTGATTTGAAAACGCAGAATTTAACGCAAGCAAAACTTGGTGAATCCCTTCAACAGTATAAGAACTTATATCACCTTGCAGGAAACCGAGATATTAAGCTGCAACGTTATTACACGAATAATGAAATTGCTCATTTAATTGAAGTGGCTAAAGACATGTTCGACTTGATCTTAATCGATGGTGGTACTCACTTTGACACAGCTTGTGCCACACAAAGGTGCTGTACGTCCTGAAGTAAGTGTGGGTGTTAACCTAGAGCAATACGTA
>NZ_JBSWTK010000012.1:0-228924 GCF_056158505.1 Anaerobacillus sp. ABR4_321 | reverse complement strand
CATGTGTCCTTCTGCGCCAACGCTTGATTTCATAGTGGGGTGAGTAGAAAACACCGTTTCCACGAAATGAACTGCTGCTAATACGAACCAATCTACTCCATATTTTTTTTCTGCAGATAAATAAAACGGCATGAATTGAGCTGGAACACCATCGCCAGGAATGATTGTACCATCAAACCCTATGTAATTGGCAAAGCCCGTTCCCATACCTGAAAGCCAATCAGTATAAGCCATTTGACCATCAGCAAATAAAAAATTCACCTCAACCAAACGTTTATCGTTATATGTGAATCCATTGGAGTTAAGCATTGCATCGAAGGTCGTATAATCTTCTGTAGAGCTTTCGGACGTATCGAACTTTTGGTATCGTGTCTTTGTTTTTGTTACTACTTCGACTTCTTTGGATTTCTCGACTTCTCTCGTTCTGGTGACTACGCGGTCCCTATACCTAACTACTCTAATACCGTTTTCATAAGTAAAGTAAGGTTCTTGTATCGTTACCTCATACTCTTCTGTCTCAGTCCATGTTTCGGTTCGATAAGTGATTTTCTCTTTTGGTTTCCATTCTGTAGTTCTTTTACTGTGCGTGAATGTGGTTGAACCATTCCAAAAATCAACTGAAGTTAATTTAGTGACCCATTTGTCTTCACGTTTTATTTTACTCCACTTGCCACAGTCCCCATCTTCGCATACCTGGGTCTTGGTCTCCGTCCATTCGTTGAAATCATCATACAATAACTCTGGTGCAAGGGCTTGAGCCATGTCCCTAATAAGCTCTTTCACTTCGTCATCATCTTTTTGTTTTACAGTATCTAGTTGAATGACAGCTGCAATCAATTCTTCTGGTACTCTATATGGCTTCTGTAATGGATCAGACATATCTACAGTAGCTTCAGATTGCTCTACTATATATTCATGAAGCTCTAACTCTGAATCTTCAAGACCACTCCCAGTTCCGAACATAAATGTGGAAACCATGAAAACAATTATAATAATTACTATACATATCAACACGCCAGCTAATACTGGGAGGCTAATGCCCCCCAGTAGTGACAGTAATACTTTAATTAAAGAAGCAACAGCATGTTTTGCCACCTTAAGAGCTACTTTCGCTCCCTTTTTGGCCATTTTTTTTGCTAGCTTTCTCCCTTTTTTTAAAGCGAGATTTTTAACTTTATCTTTGGCTATTTTCTGCAGTTCAGAATTTTGATCTTCATCTGGCGGTTTTCTTAAAGCCATTAGAAGGTTCCTCCAAGTGACTTATGACGTACCGCCTCAAAGTCATTTCTTCGAGAAGCTCTTTTATTAGCTTTTACAGGAATTAAAGTCTCAGGGGAAGTGGTAGTAGTATAATTTATTTCTTCTCCAGAATCATCTTTAGAGTTTTCCTTTTCAAATCGTCTGTTTCTTACAGAGTAATTAATCGTTCTACTTTCGTTTAATCCTAATCTTGCATCTCCTTCCCCGTATGGCGATACTCGATAACTCTCCCCATTATCATTTGAACCCGTGACATAACTTCTTTCTTTTGTAACGACCATTTTAATATTCTTCATTTGTTCTTGAACATCATTTGCATAGAATTGACCACTATCGACCTGCTGATTTAGCGCTTGAACCTCTTGAACAACTCTAGGATTCTTACGAGTATTACGGTTAGCTAGTAGATTGGCAGGGGTGACATTGATCTTACGCGTTAGCTCTGATTTATCTCCAGCCGAATCAACTCGATATGGGTTTGAGTCCCGAGATAAAGCACCATTACTAACGGTTAAATCTTGGAATACTTTGTCCCCATTCTTGAGTCCACTATCTCCAGAACCGTTACGGGAAACTACTCGTGTTTGTCCCGTTTTATCCCTTACCTGAATATAGCTCCGATCTCTTGTGGTGACCATTTGAACTGCACCTTCTGCAATCTCCATATTCCCATTTCCATCGTCAACTTTCTGAGCAAGGTGTTGGATATCTGAGACTTCAGCGACTTCACTATTGACCGTCTTGTTATAAGGATTAAACTTACTTGCGACTTTACTAGCTTTTTGATAGCCTCTTACCCCACCTACAATACCAGTAGTATAAGCTGCGACATTTTTAAATCCTTCTTGTTTTTGAACAGCATTTTCAGGCGTGTGTTTGGTTTGAATAGATGTTTTCATTTCTTTAAATGCTCCTGCAGTACCACCCACTATAGGATTGACTACACTTGACACGACTCCACCTGAAGTATTCGTGATGGCACTATGATACCCACCTTGGGCGCCCTGTGCTCCTGCAATCGCCATCTTCCCTAGTTTGGTATCTTTTGCAAAATTAGCAATAGCAGGGGCTTCAACTGTAGTAGACGCGAACCCTTTCAAACCGTGTTTTGCGCTTCCTACTACTCTAGTAAATTGGCCTGTATTTACGGCCTTCTCAAGAGGGATACTCCTAGGAACTTGCGAAGATATCGCCTTTAAATTCTTTTGATAAGTGGAAGGCGCTTTCTGGTTTTGCCAATTTTCCTCTGCTTGTTGGCTAGGAATATTATCAGCTTTTTGTTCAGTAATGAACGCTGCCTTTTCTTTATTGGTTGCTCGCGTTGCTAATTGTGAAACAAGATAAGGTGTGTTCACGTCATTCTTATTATAGAGCTGACCACCCTTTACGTCGTTCACAGCGTTACGAGCAGATTTAAAGTAGGCTCTACTAGTACCTGCTTGTCCCTTTTCAAACTCCACTTCAAGCTGTTGATCAGTTGCACCAGCTTGTTGTTTATAATTTGTACGGTAATTAATTTTCTCGTTGTTATAGAGCTCATTTCCTAATTTACTAGCGAAAGAACTGCTATCAATTTCAGTGTTTTGAATTGATTTTCCATTGGTCATTTTTTGGGCTAGACCATTTGTTACCTGTATCATTTCTTTTCGTTTACCATCTACCTGTTTATTCCAAGCGATTTCCACTTCAGATTCACTTGCTCCTGGATTTTGAAGCTTATAATTCTTACCGAAGTTCGATTGGTTTTTATTAGCCCATTCCATTGTCATGTTTTCAGCAGAAGAATTAGCCAATTCCGAAGCATTTACTTTATTGAATTTTCCAACAGCCTTTTCAGCTGATTGAATGTAGGCAATTTTCTTCCCACCATTTTTCTTATCGAATTCCATCTCTATTTGATCATTTGATAATTTCTTTGGTGCATTAGCAACGTAATTCGCTTTCTCTTTTTCATACATGTGTGAACCAAGGTTGTTTGCAAATTGATCAGAATTGATTTCAGTAGATGAAATCTCTTTTCCGTTTGTCATCTTGCTTGCAACGGCGTTCGTCATGTTGCCAAACTCTTTACGCTTATTCTTAACCGCATTTCCCCAAGCCATCTCTACTTCTTCTTCACTCTTGCCAGGGTTACTCTGTTTATAAGAAGTAATAAATTGAGCTTTATTGCTATCTGACCATTCTTTTGTCATATGATTTGCTGAAGCGGAAGCGAGAGTTTGAGCAGATTCAGTTTCTCCTTTACCAGATACCGCCTGTTTAGCCGTTTTATGATACTTCTGCTTTTTGTTTCCGTGAATTTCATCAAACTGTTTTTCTTGTTGAGCTGTAGTAAGCGGTGAAGTAGAAGAAATAGCTTGAGATTTCTCATTATTATAAAGTTCATTTCCGACTTTTTCTGAGTATTCAACTGGATTAATGCTGCTGTTTTCAAGGCTCCTTCCATTAGTCATACTCTTAGCTGCTTGTTTAGAAGCATTTGAAAAGGCATTTCGTTGACTTGAGACCTTTTTCTCCCACGCTGTGGCTACTTCTTCTTTAGATGCGGTTGGATGTTGCCTTTCATAGGAAGAAACAAAAGAATCCTTGTTTTCTTTAGCCCATTCGTCTGTCATGTTTTGAGTGGATTCTTTAACAAGGTCACTTGCTTTCACAGAATTTCCTTTTGTAGCTTGCCTTGCAGACTGTAAATACGCATTTTTCCTCTCGCTATGTTTTTCATCAAATGACGCATCGATTTCTTCTTCAGAAGCGTTAGGATCAAATTGTTTTCTGTATTGGTCTTTGTACGCTGCCTTTTCCTTACTTAGCATTTTTGCTCCTACCATATTAGCAAAATCGTCCTTATTGACGTACGCATGGTTAGTAGGAAGCCCATTACTCATTGTTTTAGCTGTATCATTCGACATTTCTTTAATTTCTTTGCGTTTTTGGTTTAGTTTGTCATTCCATGCAGCCTGCTTATTTGAATTGTGCGTCTCAACATCTTGATCGTTAGAAACAGGGTTATTTTGATCATACTCTTTCATGAATTGGTCTTTATTGTTTTCAGCCCAGGTATCCGTTAATTGGTCCGCTACCTTATCAGCCACATGATTGGCTTTTGCATACGCGCCGTTATTCTTTTTGAGGTCTTTAACGGTTTTTCTTGCTTCAGCCATAAAACCGTTTCTTTTTTCGCTTACTTGACTATTCCACATTCCCTCAAGCGATTCTTCATGAGCATCTGGAAACTTTTCTTTCATATCATTCATGAATTCTTCTTTATTTTGTGAAGCCCAAGAAGAAGTTTCGCTATCTGCTAATTCGTTGGCTAATTTTTCGTCTGCTAGAGATTCAGAGTTATACCTATCCTTTGCATTACTCCAGCCACTGCGTGCTCCCTTAGCTAACTGCTTTGTTCCTAATTTCGCTCCTTCAAATCCTGCTGCGCCTGCACGTCCTGCTACTCCGCCTAACGCGCCACCTACTCCGAATCCTATCGTTGAGCCAGCTATAGAGCCTGCTGGACCCATTGGCGCACCAGCTATTGAACCAGCTGTTCCAAGTAGCATCTTTCCACCCTTGCTTGTTACCTGTCCAGCTTTTAACATTCTTTCGGCTAGAGAATTTGTTCCAGTGTCAGTTCCCGTATTACCACCTATGGTTTTATTAACTTTGTTTTCAGTATCTTCATTCGAATCATTATTTTTACTGGCACCATCTTTTACTCCATGAGCTGCACCTCTTAATGCGCCAGTTACTGACTTATCACCTATAGCTCCCTTCACACTACCGTACATACCTGAAAGAGCAGACATACCGAACATAGCCCCTGCTTTTGATAAGCCGTTGTGTGTCTGACCACCTAATCCAAATAGTGAGCGAAGAGCTTCTGATGTGGGGATAAAGATGACATATAAAATAACACTTTCAATTGTGCCGGTAGTTGTTACTGCCATCAACGCAACCACCCAGAATAAGAAAGCATGCACTGATTGAATCAAAACAGTACCAATAAACTCTTTTAACCATCCGAACGTAATGGCCCTTGTTTGAGGAATTAACAGCATGGCAATCATCAATGGTCCTAGTATCATGAAGAGAATCAGTGTAAGCTTTCTCATCATGTAATAAAAGTTCCCCCAGATCAATAAACCCAGTAAACACAGATGGATAATAATTTGTCCTAATACACCTTCATCGGCATCGATTGTTTCCTTAAGTTCGACTAATCCTTCGTCCTTTGCAACGCCAAATACTTTTACAAAGAGGTCATTGATCTCAAAGATAAGTGAATAAAGGGTTGGAAGGTTAAAAAACAATAAGCCAACAATTGCTATGTCTTTAAAGAATTCTAGAATGTACGAACGATTCGATGGATTAATTCCAACTGAGGATATTTTCAACCCCGCTAGAATAATCGCAATCAAAATGAGGAACACAGCGAATATGTTCATTACATCCATTCCTGGGATGACAATGTTTTCAATTTCCTCTTCTTTAAAAGTTCGGAAATAGTCGCCCTCATCTCCATAAATCAATGTTTTGAACAATTTCAATTCCATAAAAGGTTTAACGATCATGTGATATAAAACAGGGAATAGAGTTCCAAAAATATCTCCGAGTTTTTCGCCAATTGTATCTATCAAGGTGAATCCCCCCTATCCCTGCTTCATCTTCTTACGTTTCATCATTTGTTCTAAAACAGCCTGGTTCGATTCGATGAAGGTTAATTCATCGTCAGAAGGATTCGTTTGTAACCACACGGAGCTCTTTCCAGTCCTCAATATCCCTTCACCCTTATCTGGGTTATTGAAGAGGATATTTAACTCTCCATCACTAAGGTCGAAATTCTCTTTAACTTTCTTTCTATCAATCTTGTTCTGTTCCATGAAGAGGATGGTGAATGTAGAGGAAAGAATACCTCTAGATTTAGGATTTTCCAAAATCCTCACGAAATCTTGAGTAGCCCAGCAAAGTCCGCAGTTACGTTTACGGGCACGTCTAGCTACCTTTTCGAAGAACGTAACCGTTGTCTCTGAATCTATGAATTGCCAAAGTTCATCTGCATAGATATATTTTTTCTTCGTAGCATTCTCACTAGCTTTTGCGAAGTATTCCCATAGGTAATTTAGAATTACGTGATAAGCGATGGGACGTAGGAAACCCTCTTCCATTTGGCTGATGTTAAAGTTAATTAACCTAGCACTTGTTAGAGATTGTGTTACACCTTTTCCTAAATTGGTTTGACCATCAAAAATCGGTTTAGACCCATCTTTCAAGAATGGACGGATAATCGCGATTAATCTTTCAGCCTTCTTGTCAGAAGAAAAATTATTGACCAAGTACTCATTAATATCTGAAATAGTAGGTTCAGGTTTCCTAACCTGAGATTGAATCAACTGTCCATCGACTTCAGCGACTGTGTTCTCATAAAGTGAGGATGGATGAGACGTGAAACCTGCTTCCTCAAACACCGCTTTAATTGCTTCTTCGAGAAAGTTTCGTTCAAATACATTTAGCCCTTCATCTTCACCATCTTTTCCTCTTGCAATGATGTCAAAGAAGTTCAAGATTTCGTTTTGTTTCTCTCTTAACGGAACAAAGCGAACATAAGTCTTTCCTTCCTTTTCAATGAGTTCTTTTTCGTCACTTTCTTCTAGCCACTCCAATTCTTCATCATCGTCATCCAATAGAATATCTGTTGTGCTTACAGCACATGGATTAATGCAGATATCTTCCTCTTCACTAATGTTAAGGTTGATTCCACCTAACCGCTTTGTAAGTTTCGTGAACTCTCCTTCAGGGTCAATAATTGATGCCCAAACATTCCCACCGCTCTTTTCTCTAGCGATTTTCAGTTTCATAGCGAGTGATTTACCGCTACCTGGAATGCCTGTTATGCCGATATTGTAGTTTTGTGGCCTTTCTTCTGGTGTACCAAAGCTATTGATAAACTCTAACTGCCCGGTGATCTTATTGACGCCGAGAGGAACACCGCCTATGTATTTACCGCTTCCACTAATGAAAGGAGAGAATGTAGCGAGTGCACGACGGTCTATATTTCTGTGAGAATCCGGAATCTCATTAACCCCAATTGGAATCGTACTACGAAGCCCTTTTTTAACCCTGCTCCAAGTTGTCGCAAGTTTGAAGAACATTCCGCTCATTTCATCCTCTAATGCTTCGCTATAATGGTTCAGCTCTTTCTCGCTAGTTCCGTAGAGAATCCCCATGGTTGAGACTTTATAGATGTCATTTTCGGAGAACTGTATTTCGTCCATCAAAATTTCTGTGTCAGCAATTTTTGTTTCGATATCTTTAATTTGATCAATATTTCCTCGTTTACGTTGGAAATTCAAGTTTGATTGAAGAATGGTTAACTGTCGTTGTAATGAACGGATGGCAGCTGATTTCTGCATCTTATTAATGTCTACCATGACGTCTGCTTCCCCAGATGATGTAATGGAGTACAACCAATTCGTCTGCATCTTCCTTGGATACCCATCACGCGGAATGTACCATGGACGGAAATACGTCTTTGTTCCAAGTGACTGTTTCATAATCCCGTGATCTTCAGAATCGATTTTTAGTCCGTCTGGTGCTATTAAATCCCATATGGTGGGCTTCGTATCAAGTTGAGTTCCTGTCTCTTCTTCTGTTACATGCTCTTCTTTAGCTTGCTTTTGTGCTTTCTTCTTCAGAGCTTTGTTCTTCGGCTTCTGGTCTTTCTTCTTTACCTTCTTCAAGATACTCATTATCAATAGCCTCCTTTACTAGTTCAATTCGCGTATCATCTTGATCGGCAGTAACATATAGTGCCAGCATTTCTTGAAGACCGAAATCCTTGAATCGATTTCGAACCGCTTTCCTACGATTGAAGGTGTGATAAAGAACGTCTAATACTCCTTCATCCGGCAAAAGCTCAACGTACATTCGTGCTTTTCGTAATTGGCTTTTAGCGGTATTCAAACGCCTGTATAATTCAGCAAATGCTTTATCTATAATCTTGTTTTCAAACTCTTCTTTATCGTCAGCTGTAATCTCACTAACTTTTACTTTGTATGTGAAGATTAGATATCGTTTGGTTTCGTATCTTGGTGCAATGGCTTGCCAGCGAGTAAGGTCTTCTACCATCGAACGTCCGTATTCAGCAGCATTTTCATGAAGGTCCTCAGCGTTGATCATATTCTGTCTCATCTCTTCAATAGGATCGGATAGGTCAATGAAACGATTTTGGAGATACGTTTTGACGTTATAATTTACTTGAGCAAGCCAGGTCTCCATTGTCACATCGATTGCCTCTTGCTCTTTATCACTTAATAGGAAGTAGTTAACTGGTTCGACTTCTGCAATCATGATGAAGGTGTCATCATGCATGCGTATCATATGGTTTTTGATTTCCTTTATATCGTGTAGAAGATCCTGAAATTCATTTGGCTCATGATCTAACTCAATCGCATGTTTCTTTTTCTTTTCTTTTTTCTGTGTGAATTTTGTTTGGTTAACCTTCTTATCCTTCCAGGGTAAAAGGGGTTCTTTCATTGCAACTCTTGCAACGACATAGACCACAATACCCAAAAGGATCATCATAAGAATTTCCATGATATTTATCCCGCCTATTTAGTTAATTTAGGACCTTTTCGCCATACACCTATCTGAGTTTTATAGGCGAATTTAATCAGCAAAAAGTGATCGTAATTTAAGTTGTATTTGCTTTTCTTTACGAAAGCTAGCACACCCGCTACAGCGGCTACTGGAACCGCAGCAAACAAACATAAAATAGTACTTATGAAAAAGTTAGGCGTTAAGTTATATACAAATGGGATATAGGAGTAAATTAAACCACCGCCAACAATCATGTAGATGAGCTGACGTTTAGAAATCAGTCCTAATATCTCTTTTTGTTCACTAGACATATCAATAGGAACAGTCACTTTTTTCAAGAACTCATCACCTCTCCTTTCTATAAATAGACCCCTCTATGGGATAGAGGGGTATTGTTTGAGGAATTGTACGTTAAATAAGAGGTTAATTTAGTTGATTACTCAGCTCCTTACGCACCTAATCCTGCGATCCAACCTGCAATTGTATAAGCTTTCATAATGACCCATCCTCCAACGAAGGAACACGCTAGACTTGCAAGTCCTGCAGTACGTCTTTGAGCATTACCGTTGGAGCCGGCTAGTAACATACCGCCGATAACTACCATTAAGATAACCCAGAAGCCACCGAGTGCCATGACGAAGTATACGATGTTTTCCATGTCATCATAAACGCCACTTCCCTTAAAGCCTCCACTATCAGCTTTAATTCCCGCTTCACCCCAGGGATCTGAAGAAGTAGCACCTGCTGGGTCACCTCCCATAAATACAAAAGTGAATGTCATAATAGCTACTAGGGCTACCATAGAAAAGACTGTTTTCTTTTTGTTGTTCACTTTTTCCACCTCCTTTTATAGACGCAAAAAAAAGCCCCTGAAAATATAGTGAGTGCAAAAAATGCGATTCACTATAATTTCAGGGGCTTCCCGAATCTATAAACTTATTAAATTAATAGTTAGTCTTACCAGCACTTCCTTAATTTTCTTAAGAAGTATATTATTATCTTATTTTAAAGTGAGGAGAATTGCAAGTGGATTTTTGCAATCAATAGAAGTCATAAAATAAGTTTATGATTTAAAGAAGTGACCTTTTATTACTTCATATATGGAATGAATTTTTAGCTTCAATGATAATGCTTTTCGATTCTTTTATAAAACATGTAGAACAAAACATCCCGTGTTGTCGCAAAGGAAAATGAAAATCTTCAAAAGCCCTATCTATGAAATTTATCTTATAATAGCTATCTGCATTTCTAAAACACTTATCACAGTGAGGTTCACGCCACCAAGAAGGAGCATGCGATTTCCAATTACCATTTATGATATTATTTTCTGCGTATGCGCTCAAGCACTCAACTTCATACCCACTTTCAATAATATCCCTAGATTCGTTTTCAGTATTATACACCCCTCGTCTGATATTTAACTGAATATTGTAGTGAGTAAAAGGATCTAAAACAGTCCTTTTACATAACTGACAAATATTATTTAGAAGTATATTGTTAATTGCTTCTCCAAACAACCACATATGTTCAAATTCTGTATGAAAATCATTTAGCATTTCATCTTTCTCAAATCTGATGATATTCTCCCAGTTGTAATCCCTTGCATTAAGTGAAAGGTTATAGGAGCCGGTCCACAAGATATCATCAATAATCATAAACTTATGATGCATAATAGACCTCGAGGACCCCATAGTTACTATTGGGCAATACTTTTGAAGTTCTTTATACACTTTTACAAATGGAGTTTTATTCATTAATAATTCTTGTTCATTAAATATAATTCTTTTATCTTCTGCCTTAGATGTACTGATCGCTTCAACAAAGTTAAAGTCTGTGAAATAAGCTGATGAGATTAGAACTCTCGTCTTAGCATTTATTATATCTTTTATGATCAATTCAGGAATTCTCTTCATTTCACCTGGTCTTGTAAAGTGAACCTTTTTCAATCATTAACCTCCTTTTTTTAAGATGGTATATTAAATTTACAGGAATAGACATTTAGAACAATAGTAAATATATCGGAATCCTTTTCTATAAAATTAATCCATTTTTCTAACCATATAAAAAGACACAGTGCAGGCACTGTGTCTTTTATCTTTTTTCCATCTTCTTAAATTCATCAAAAAAATATAATGGTTTTTCTGATTCAAAAGAGGATTGAACTTTTTCAACTTTTTGTCTAACAGCTTCGTACTCATTAAATGCTTCATAAGTTTCCATCAGTAAAGTATCAATACTCTCCCAACCAGTTGGCTTTGGCTTTTCTCTTAAAGTCATTGTTATTCCCCCCTTGCCTTCTATTAATCAATAACTAGGAAAGCTTCTTACTTAATCCTCGAAAACTGAGGTATTTTTCCATTTAATAACAAATCATCGATTCCATTTCCGTCAGCTGAATTCCAGATCACCATATTTATTCGGTAACCACGGCTATGAAACTCTTTTGCTGCTTCCATGAGTTGCTGTCGGACAAACGTATTACTAACCACGTCTGCATCGAAGCACAAGTTTATCTCTTCGACTTCCATCTCTTCTAATACAGGGAGACATACTCTCCAAGAATTAACTCCAGGTAATGCAATGAACGTATCGCCTACAACTTCAATCTCTTCAGGATCAAACAGCTTTTCAATACAATCAGCTGCAATATCTGTTTTGAGTGGGCCTTCTGAAAGCCAAACCGTTTTAGCTTTTAGTGTTGTTCCACTTTCCCACTTCTTGAGTTTACCCGAAGGTACAGATATGTGAACTGGAGCGGGGTTACCTGAACCAGTTCCTTCTGGTTTATTTGCAGAGCTTAACCAGTAGTACCTATTTCCCTTCTTTAACGTCACCCAACCAAGCACAATGTCACCAAGCTTTACCTTTTCAGGCTCTTTCATAGTTAATTCTTTCTCTAAAACGATTTTTCCTTTATAAGTGACCTGAACAAGGTTCGGTTGTTTGATCACTCTGGCAGTGAGTCCCTCGGTTATCTGTTGGACTTTCACGTCATTAGGAGGAGTATCTAAGCGATACTGAAACCCTACGATCTGATTTCTAACATTACGAAATGGAATCAATATACCATCCGTTCCACTGATGGACCAATACTCTCCGTATTTCCCCTTTGCTAAATAAAACCCCGGAACTCCCTCAAACCCTTGAACACCGATTAATTCCTGCATATCTTTGACGGTATTCCATGGATGAGCCGGAAAGGAGCGGTATTCCCTGTCTCTTATCTGTTCATCTCTTAGTTGCCTTTTCTCTGAGGTTAAGTGTCGATAGTGTTCTTCTGTTAAATCCAAACAATCTACCATGGTTGAATAAACAGTTTGCAGGACAGCATCCTCTTTCTTCTCTAAACCTTGTGGAGCTACCTGCGAATCATTAATCTTGCTTCTTCTTTGTTCCTTATCAAGAATATGAAGGTAAGAAGGAAGACTAGAATTTTTGCTAAAATAACGCTCACTTTGCACTCTAATACATGCTATCGCTTTTCCGTCTTTATGCTGCATACAACCACCTGTATGACCACATACTGGGCAAGCAATGCGATAATACTCAAACCAGCCATCCAATCTTGTTCTCCGCATATCTTTTAGCATACAGAACACCTCTCTCACTTTTTTTATCCAATACAGTCATGGAATCGTGTGTGGTCAATGGGTGGCATGACCGTTACAACAAGGAATTTTATCTGCCCTTCTTCAGAAAGAATGATAACAACAGGATTATTGCTTCTGTCCTTACCTTCAATCGTATACGTAAGTGCCGTTCTTCCTAATGCTCTGTTAAATCCCGTTTGTACCTGAGTGATACGACCGGTCATAATCCCACACACTAAATCTCCTTTGGCGTAACCTCTCTTCAAAAGCCTTTCTTTCGTATGTGGACCCAATCGAATATAACCCTGTCCATTCATTAATACTTTTTTAATCGTCTTTAACTTTGACTTTAGTTGAGCTTGGTTCATCCCGCACACCTCCTTTTCCAATAAAAAAAGCGATCCTGGAGGTAGTTTGATAAGTGAACACACTAATAGAAATCGTGTGGTGCACTACTACCGATCCAGAGATCGCTTATTGATTCATTCGCTTCTGCTAACCCAAAAGGTTGCCATAAAAATAAAAGTGAAATCTAATTGATTAAACTATATCCTATGGCATTGAAAGAATCAAGAAGGTTAAGTATGAAGAAACCACTTGAGCTTCTTAAAGAGAGGAACTTTTTGAGTCATCATAAACTCTTCTCCTAGAAGATGTTCACTTATTTTATTAAGTGGCATCTCCAGTAATCGGTAGGTATCAGGTTGGTCAATAAGTGGTTTTCTTTCACTGTAATTTCGATAAATGGCTTCTGATAGGTCTGGAATGGTAGCTAAAAGTGGCAAGTCCAACTTTTCAGCGACCTTTTTCGGTTTACTAAATGAGTACTCTTTCACGAAAATCAGCTTTACGGTTAAGTCATATTCTTTCAAGACTGAGTGGATGTACTTCTTCCACGCAAGAACCTGGTCATAAGAACCATCGATTAAAATCCAAAGTTCATCCAGGTGACGAATAGTATCGAGTGTGTGTTGTGCCATCTTTCCAGTTGGTAGATCAACGAAAACGAGGTCAAAATATTTAGCACTATTGAAGTAATGTTTTAAATGGTCAGGCGTCCATTCATGTCTATCGATGTCATGATCCCCGATCGGTAACCAGTGAACATTTCCAAATGTCCATTCCACTTTCGTTGCATCTACCTTTTCGTCTTGAAGCGCCGATAAGAATGAGACCCATCCTTCCGGTACCGAGCAATATTGGCTCAACATAGTCTTAAAGTGTTGGTTATTCGTAAGACCTTCGACAGCTGCAGTAGGAATTTTTAGATTGCCAAAGTACAACGAGATGTTAAATGTCAGTGTTGTGACACCCATGCGATGAAGCGGTGACCAGATACCAATCGTCCGATTCCGGTCCCAACTGGCATTTGAAAAAGCCTCTTTTCGTATAGCAATAGCTCTTTCTGAAAAAGGATCTTCTTCATATTGAATTTCTGGTGTTGGTGAAGAATGAGGCTCTATTGGCAGGTTATCGTCGTCCTCTTCAGGTGCTTCGTATTCCAAGCGTTGTTTGACCTTATCCTCCAATTCTGGATATGGCTCAATAACAGACACGGGTTTCGAATGGTTAAGTTCATTGTCATCTTCCCCAGTGTCTATATTTACTTCTGAACCTTCATCTTCCTTGTCTTCCTCAAGGTTCTCAGAAGAAGCTTCCGCTTTATCACCAGAAGAATGAGAAGCCGACTCTGCTTGTTCTACCGACTTTTCTGTTCTCACTTTTGCTTGAGCAGAATTCGAACCGTCCCCTTTTTTAATAATTTCTCCTTCTGAATGTATAAATGCCCCTTCGTCCTTGTAGGGTGCACCTTGTACTAGCCACTGATAGACAGATTTAATATCTGGAAAGACATATAATCTGGAATCTACAATTTGAGGAATGTAATCTTTATGCCAGTAACACAGTTTTTTACCTTTCAACTGACCCAGGGCAATCTTAGAAGGATCGGATAAGAAGTCCGGAGAGATAACTAGTAATTGAAAGTCACTATACAACACATCTTGAAACCCTTCTTTTGTTACTTCGATGACTTCTGTGCCTTTCATCTTTGTATGTACGGCTTTCCCAAGAAGATTAATATCAGTTCTACTTGAAGCTGCTAAATAAATCTCGCTCATCAACCGCCCTCTCCTGTCTTAAGTACTTATCAATTTTTTGCTTTAATTTTAGTGTGAATGGGAATTTGTAGTTTTCGATCTGTCCGAGATAGCTAGAAGATACTCCTATATCCTTAGAGAATTGATATTGGCTTTTTCCTAGACGTTTTCTTAATATGATAAGCCGTTCTACATCGCATTCTACTATTCTAATTTGTTCAAACTTGTCTACCATTGTCTCAATCCCCTTCTATAAACAAAAAAGACCGCAAAATATCCACGTGTCACATATGTGGTATTTAGCGGTCTTCGCTTTGAAATTATTTAGTTAATTCGTAGTGGAATCTAAAAAAAGTATAACATATGAAGTCCTCTAATAGTTTTCAAGTTTTATCTGATAATAAATCATATTACATTGAGGATTTTCAGAAGATACTATATACTTACAATATATTCATTTCATTTTAGTTTTTGAGCGACTCTTTTAAGAGTTAGCGGGATATATAAATCAAACAATTAGGGGCCTTTGAGGCATCATGTAACTTTTTCACACGACATTTATGTGAAAAGGTTTAATCATGATACTTCAAAGGCCTTTTTGCGTTTGCAAAAACTTTGATGGGTGGATATTAAAAAAACTTTAGGAAGGATGTTTTAAATGGGTGAAAATTGTATGGATCCAAAGGTGATTAAAGAGAGGTTGTCTGCTCCGTTTCCTGCTGAGGACATTGAATGGCGTGTCTCAAGAACGTTTATGAAAAACGGCGCGCCTAAAGCAATCGTAGTAGCTTATCTTAAGAATCGAGCTATTATGAACCGCCTTGATGAAGTTGTTGGACCAGAGAATTGGGAGAACGAATTTAAATCACTTCATAATGGTGTACTATGTGGCATTCGAATTCATTATTCTGATACTAAGTCTCGTATAAAATGGGATGGTGCAGATATAACGAATATCGAGCCTACTAAAGGTGGCGTATCAGGGGCTATGAAGCGAGCTGCTGTTGAATGGGGAATTGGTCGATATATCTACCAGTTATCCGAAATGTTTGTCGACATTCATCAGAATAGTTCTTCAAAGGATGCAATTAGAGTGTTTCAGAAGGCAAAAGGGAATACTCCGGAAATTCGAGGGTTCTTCTTGCCTCCTAAACTACCATCCTGGGCTTTGCCTAAAGAAGACTCTTCCCAACAACAATCGCGGGGATCAACAAATCAAGGAGATTCCGCTTCTCAAAACAAGGGGAATCGAGATAATACCAATAATCAAAAAAGACAATTGGTTAATCACTTGAATCAGATGGAACCTAAATTAGGATTGAATGCCGAACCGAATTTCATGGTTCGGATATTCAACAAAGCGAATCCTGAACAAGAGATCAAGATGCCTCAAATGATTAGAGAAGCACCTCTTAACCAGATCATTAAATACTATGAAGTGTTAAGACCGGTATATGACTTGATCACTATGGGAAAGCAATACCATTGTGATGAGTCAACGATACTTAACTATGCGAATCAGTTAGGTCATAAGAACACTTACAACGTTCTGTTTCATTTGTTCTTCAACGTGACTAAGGATGATGTGAAAACCGTATTAAACAGAATAAAAGCAGATTACCAAACTGGTCAAACTGCTTAATGAAAGGTCAAGCACAAATGGGCTATAACTAGCTCTGTTTGTGCTTTTTTATTTATACCAAACCAATAGGAGGAATAAATGATGAAATTTGAAATTAATCGAGATGTGATTGTAGAAGGACTTAACAAGGTGTGTAAAGTTGTCTCAGCAAAAGCTTCAATCCCAATTTTACAGGGAGTTCTTTTTGAAGTAGATGTTGATGAAATTCGTTTTACTGGTTCTGATGCTGACGAAACGATTGTTCACTCCATTCCGGTTGATGGCCAATCAGTTACTGTCATCGAACCTGGTCGAACAGTTATTCCACGACAATTATTAGACATCTTAAAACGTTCTAGAAAACAAATCACCTTTTCGTTAAATGACTTTCAAACGACGATTAAATCAGGCAAAAGTGAATTTGAACTTAATTGTCTTGATCCTGAAGAGTATCCAAAGTTCCCAGAGATGGACTTAGAAAATCCAAATCTTGTTTTGTCGGGAGAACGATTTTCCAACTTTGTGAAGAAGACATCCTTTGCGACAAGTAAGGTTGAAACAAGACCCGTTCTAACAGGTGTATCCATCGATATTAAGGCGGATTGTATTGAGCTCGTCAGTACAGACAGTCACCGGCTTGGAAAGTTATCTTACCAACAGGAAAACGAAAAAGAATTCAGTGTCATCGTCCCAGCGAAAGCGTTAGAAAATTGTATTAAGATTTTCGATTCTCAACTCGATGTGGAGCTTTATGCTGATGATCAGATGATCTTGCTTAGGAATGGTGCAACGAAATTCCTATCTCGCTTACTTAATGGTAACTATCCTGATACAAGTCGTTTGATTCCCGATGGATACAAAGCAGACATGAAGATAGCGCGGAAAGAGTTTTTGGATTCGCTAGAGCACGTAAAGGAGATTGCAAATGTTGCTGACAACGGTAAAGGTGGCGTAGTAAAACTTCACGTTAACGGTGTTGCAGCGCTCTCCTCTCACCAGGCTCAAACGGGTAAAGGACGAGTTGAAACAGCCTATAACTTACTCGAAGGCGAAGATGACTTTACAATCAATTTTTCAGCAAAATTCTTAATTGAAGCTTTGCGAGCATTTGATTGTGAGGAAATTTCTTTTCTTTATCAAGGAGATAACCGACCGTTCCTATTGAAGCCTACAGCACAAAGCGATGTAGATGAAACTCAGTTGATTCTACCAGTGAGGACGTATTAAACAAACATGAGAGGGTATTCCCCTCTCTTTTATTTGGGGAGATGTAAGTGATGAACTTTAACAGTAGTAAGTTCCTAGACGAATTGAAGAAAGCTGATTTGAGTGATAATCATAAGTCGAAACAAAACCCTGGAATGGCAATTGTTATAAAAGAGGTTTGGAATCATGCCAGAGTATCGAGTATTGACTTTGATTCTTTTACTTATGAAGATGTCATATCTGCTTTAGATGAAATGGCTGAAATCGAAGCCTACAGTGAGGATGAAGGCGGTGAGGAATTTGTGTGTGACCCACATAACGGATTTATGGTCTATCACGATATTGAGAACCTCATCTACAACCTTCATAACATTCAAGGGCGAGTGTATGAGCAAACCGAAGATGAGATGTTTATTTAACTAAAGGAGAGATAACTATGAGTTTTGTTGAGATGCGGATGGAAGAACATTATTCCTATATGAAATCCATTTCTAATCTTGCCATGCTAAAGATTTTTCATGATGCTGGTGTAGATGTAAAAAAGAACATATCGGTATTTATGACTGACATCCAATATAACCATTTCACGGACTTTGAAATTTTCCACACTTGCACATTGGAGCTTTTCGAAGACGTGAAATCATATGGTTACAATGATGAATCCTCAGCATTCTATGAAGATGATAACCAAACCGTAAACGAGAGATATCCCGACTTAATAAACAAGCATGACCCTGAGCATACCTTCCTTCTTCATCATTCAATCATAAAAGATGTATTGGAAAGCGATTATTGTAAGGAGCTGCAAGAATGTTTTAACAGCCAATGTCTTCAAGAGATAGATGCCTCGATGGAATTGCTTCCGGATAACACTGGTTTTTTTATTGCAATTCATTTTCCTGGGGATCTTCATGAGATTGCGTTTGCTGTAGTGACAACACTCTTAAAAGCGCGAGATATAAAGCGAAAAATGGAGGGCGAAAATGGACTTTCTAGTAAAGATATCCGATCAGTTGCGTAGCATACAGGAGCATGTACAAGTGGTTCAGCAACATGAAAATGGCGCTGAAATTGACGCTTATTCTTTGAGGTTTAGTGACTTCATAGCCGCTCTGACTTCTTCAATGGAATCAGGCGTTTCCTATGAATCCCCTCTACTCCCTAAAAACTGCTTTAAGTACATCACTAGAAATCACACTCGTTATGAGGTTTTTATCGATGTTGCTAAGCAAAAATGGCTGATTGATTATCAAGGGAAAAAACAATTGATTGGGCTACCACGGATGATATTTAACTATCGCATTCAATCTGAGCAAATCGTTAGTGTCAAAGTGATGTGTGTAAAAGGCAAGGAATCGATAGGGAATGAGAGAGAGCTTTTCTACTTCCCACTTCCTAATGTGTATCATTCTTCTGGTGAAATCTGCATGGGTACGAACGTCTTCCCTAAAGTGGATTGTTTAACCAAGCTAGAAACAATGCATTTCTTGTTTTTAGCTGCCGAGTTTGGTACGGATTACGGCACGATGACGATAACTGGAAAGAATATGAGCGACCTTATTAAAGATATGGAAGACAAAGATTTTGATGATGACTTGCTGGTACCGAGTAACGCATCATTCAATGAATTCTTTCACGTTGGATAAGACAAATAATAAAATTCGATTCCTTAGGAGGAACCTATAATGACTAATAATAAAGCTGTAGACCAAACTAATATCTTCTCAATGTTCGATATTCAAGATGAGTATGCTGAACAGAAGAAACGAGAGGAAGAAGAGAGAAAAAGAAAGGCAGAAGAAGCGCAAAAGCAATTGGCTGAAGCACGACAGTCAAACAAAGGCAGCGGATCATCCTCTACTAAAAAGGAAGAGTATGATTTGAACCTTGAGACGCAAGTTTACTTCTATACTCAGCAGGCACCCATTACGGATTATTTTAGTGTTGAGGAAATTACGGATGGGCTAGAAAGAAAGGATAAAGAAACTGGAGAGATCTCATATAAAAAGATCGATGAAGCGGAAGTAAAGAAACGTTTGAAAAAGCATTTTCCTGTCATGGATGCTGGAGCAATGGTAGTATGGCTAAAGAAAAAGAATATTTTGAGCATAATCTTGCAGGGGAAGAAGAAAGGAAACTGTTTGGAGGAGCCCGTCACTTCGGGGTCCTCTTCTCCTTTTAAGAAGATCCCTTTTAGTGTCCTGCAGGAATTTATCGCTATCGCGAAGAAATTTTCTAATGAAAGTGGAATTGAAGTTCATGGTGATGTTTACTTCCATCCAAATGATCAGACGTTTTCGTTAGATATTCCACAGCAACTCGCTCATCCTGTATGGGTAGTGGTTACGGAACATCCAGAAACGTCAGCTGTAAAAGCCATCGAGAATCATTGGGTGAAGGTGATGGAAATTCATTCTCATCACACGATGCAACCCTTTCCCTCTCAGCAGGATAATGAAAGTGAGAGAGGTCCTCTACTCTATGCCATTGTAGGGAATACGCATAAGTTCTTACCAGACATAACTGTAAGGACATTTGATATGACCAATGAGAAACATATCGTATTGGATGCGGGGAAACTGTTTGAGAGTCCTTTTGATGTGGTCACGATAAACCACGACTTATCAGTTGTGGAGGTCGCAAGATGAGCCACGTCATTGACTTACTTAATCATGGTATTCGTTCTTACAGGTCTCTTTATGCTGTGATTGTGCAGGTAGGTGCTGGAGGCACCGGGGCTGCTCTCGTTCAACAGATTGCACAACTCTTATCTTCATCAAATGTTGAAGGAAGTTATTTAATTGCAGATCCAGATGTCGTAGAAGTGAAGAATTTAGACAACCAACTTTTTCTTCGACAAGACGTGGGAAGAGCTAAAGCTGATGTTTTAGCAAAACGGTATCGTGTAGCATACAATTTTCCGATATCAAGCTATACAAAAGGTTACATTGAGGATAAAGACACGCTATTGAGCCTCTTCTCTACAGATTATCATAACATCGGAGGCTTCTATTCAAGTCGACTCATTTTACCAATACTAATTGGTGCGGTTGATAATAACTTTACGAGACAGGTTATGAATCAATTATTCAATGAAGTAAATAGGATGATTTTACTGGACAGCGGGAATGGATCGGCTACAACGCCAGTTGATTTCCCTCGTCGTCCAATGACAGAGTGGACTAAAGCAGAAAAAGATGAGTATGATGCTTCGGGCTGGAGTGGACAAGTCGTTTGTGGCGTAAAATTAGAAGAAAAAACGTTACAACCACCAGTCTTAGAAGTATTTCCAGAAATGATGGAAGATAAGGATGAGATTGCTCCGTCGGAGGTGGCTTGCAGTAATATAGCCTCTCATGATAGACAAAGGATTATGACGAATAGGATGGCGACCTGGACTCTAGGAAGCTATTTATCGGAGATATTAGAAAGTAATACTGTATCGAAACATATCACTTTCTTTAATGCCAAAGAAAGTAGCATGCAAAGTGTACAATTTGAAAGTAATTTGGGAAGTACGATATAGAAATTTAAAGGATAGTTAGTCCATAACAAGGGCTGGTTATCCTTTTATTTAGGTTTCGTTATCGATTTGAGGTGATTTTATCCGAGAAACTTGAACTCGTAATTAAACGTTAAGCGGTAGTTAGAATCAAGTTATTTGCCATTATTTATGCTTTTCTTTAATTGTTCAAGCTTTTGTTTTTTCTTTTCTAGAATTTCTAATTTTTTTCTTCAGATTCTCCTTTCTATCACCTAAATGAAGTATTTTTGTTTTTTTCGTAGGTCTATAATTTTTCCCAAACATAGCTCTCCTTTCTAATCTAACTTTCCTCTTTAACGAGGACGCTTTGGGTAGTTCATTTTCGGTTGCTCGACCTTAAAAGGGTCCTGCTTAGGAGGATCAACCTTAGGAATTTCTTTTCCCTTGTGTTTGTTATACAGTTCGATCAAAGCTTTCTTCTTTTCCTCTTTAGCCATTCATACCACCTCTTTATGATGAAATGAACACGGTCATTAGTCAAACGAGAAAAAGCGCTACCAAAAAATCAGTTTTAACTGACTTTCTGGTTAGCGACTAATTAAATTAATTATTTTGTTAGTTTTTTCAATTCTTTTTCTAATCCTTCTTCTGAAAAGTTTAGTGAAGAATATTCAGAATCATTTACGGGGACATGTCTAGAGACTTTACCATTTTTATTATTAAGTTTACCTTGATGGGCCCCTAACGTTATAAAGTAATCGCCTTCAAGTAGTTGTATGTCAGATCTTACACCAAATAATATTACTTTTTCATTCGGTTTCATATTGGGAACACCATTAAATATTATTTTTACATTCTTTTTTAAATCCTCTTCAGGTACGTCTTTAAACTTCTCTCTAATTCCCATAGCTCCATATGTAGTAACTCCACCTGGTTCAACAAATATTAACTCCTTACCAGGCTTTATGGAACCAGCGAAAACTTTGGTTACTTTTATTTCTGACTTAGTATAAACTCTATTTCCGCCATCTGTTAAATAATCAAATGAAGAAGTACTTAGAACTTTACCTTCAATAATAATTTCAGATTCTTGTACTAGCTCTTCCAAACTATTAAATACTCTGGTGAAATTAGCCATAGTCTTAACCTCAGGAATTTCTTCGTTTTGTTTGTTACTCTCATTGTAAGTAGAAGCTTTCGCACTTGAATTAATATTCTCGTTTAAGTTAGTGGCAAGTGTGTTAGAAGTCTTTGAAGCTACTATGTTATCATTATAATGTACAGCAAAACCTACTCCACTACCCAATAAAATTATAGATGAGAGAGCTATAATAAATGACTTTTTCATAATAATCTCCCCTTTTTTAATATAAGAAATTTATTCCGTTAGCATCGTCACGTTGGGCATTATTATACTTTGTACTATATTGATCTTGAGCCATTATTGTATTTGGATTGGAATTATTATCATTAAGCCCAAAAGCATGCCCCATTTCATGAGAGATTGTACGCTCTTTTAAATAAGCTGAATAATCACGAAATACTACTCTATTTAACAATATTTTGTTCCATCCCCAATTTCCTTCATAAGGATTTAATTTAGTGCTATATTTCCAAAATTCTGTTTCTCCAGAAATATATGTGCTTGAAGGATAATAATCACCAGCATGTATGTCCATAACACTTGAAGACATATTCGATGTTTGTCTATACGATATAGGAGTCGTTATACCGATGCGGCCAGTTGTATAAATCCAATCATTCACTTTTACCCTTAAAACTGTACCTGTGATCCATAAGGCTAGAACCAGAAACGGTTTTTTTAAAACTGATTTATACTCTTGCCGACCGATTCGTGAACCAAATTGGTCAGAAATACTGATATGAATATCTTTTTGTGTTTCACTTTTCCTCTAGATCGGCTCAATTAACCCAATAATGCACCTTCTTTGGCTTTCCTATCTTCTCGTTTTCCCGGACGTTCCTGTTTAGCATCGTTTATCAGTTTACAGCAATCAATAAAAGCACAAGAGTATTCTGAAGCTTTGTTCGTTGCTTGTACGATTTGTTCACTCGATTTCACGCTGCAACCGCCATTTGATTCCCCTTTTGAACAAAAGAAAAAGAGCCTCCTTATATTCAGGAAACTCTTGGTATAAATCGTGCCTTGCATGTTAAAGTTGCTTACTTGAGTTTAAAGTGTCTTCTCCTTTAAAATGATTTTGTTTTCATTTCTTAATCAGACACATCTATAATCATTTCTAGCGCTGTTTCATGATAGAAGTCGCCTACTGTGTCTCTAGACATTAAGGCTTGCCCTACTACAATCTTCTGTGTACTTTTAGCCATATAAATCGCTGCAATTATTAACATACTAAATTTCAACTAAAGAAAAGATGGTGCAACAATTGTATCATCTTATTCTCTAGATATCATACGTATACCTTAGTTAGCGCTATATATATAGAATTCTTCTACAATAGCGAAGTTAAGTTGAACATACTCGCGGGTCAGGTTATTTCTTACCATGACATTAGTTAAGATGTTTTCGACCAGAACCGTAGCTTCTGTGCCTTCGATTTCACTCTTTAAGTAAACATCCAGTACAAATAAAGGTTCTTCTTCATTACCTTCTACCTTTATCATACAGATTTCGCCATTTTTTGAAGTTTGCTTATTAAGTGAGTCCCACCAATGAAGATCCCATTTTTCCACGTTGTCCGTTATTAAAGCGACCGATAAATAAGTTTGAGGAGATATAAAAGTTAATTCGTTAAACGGTGCTACAAGTCCCTCTGTTGCTTTTTCAAAGCTTTCTAAACCTCTTAGTAGTCTTTCATCTAATAAGGCTTGTCGTGCTCCAAGACACGCGATATCAAAGGCTGCTTGTTTAATAAGAGAACGTACGCCTTCAAACGTTTGAATCGCCCAAACGGTAAATTGTTGTGTTTCAGGGGTTGTTATGACTTCTTCATGATCGCCTGAACTGATTTGGCGTATCAATTCCGGTATTTGTGCAGTCATCTGTCCCTCTGTCTGTAGAAACCATTCATCTTCTATATATCCACTTTCATGTTCTAAGTACTCTCTGATAATGAAGTAACCACTGAAGAACTGACTTTTTACTATAGTAAAAAGACGGTCTTTAAACTCCTCTCTGTAAGATTCCTTTATGAGACCGTCAAATTTCTTACGGTAAAATTCAAACATTCTCATAAACTGAACGTTAAATTCTTTATCGTTTTGGAATAGTGCCTTTAATTTGTTTTCTGTATAGTTTCTAACTTCTTCAACATCAATTGTTTTTGCCATTTTTATCTCCCTCTTTCTCTTCTTTTATTGTTTCTATGGCTTCGTAAGGAGGCGAAGGACTATCATCTTGGAAAGTCCAGTGATTGTCTTCCTTCCTGATGGTCGTGAGATAGTACTCTTCATCACCCTGGGTAGTCACAATCTTTCGATAAAAAAAGGCTTCACGTAAATCATCTGATTGTTGCACTTCTGATAATTGATACGATTTAGGCTGCTGTTCACTCTCTTTGTATATCGCTTGAACATTTTTATAGCTAGTAATAGCGTCTTCTCTGTTCTGCTGAAGACCTTCTTGAATGGATTTACTACCATATTGCTTTAGAAAATCGTAAAAAGCTGAAGGAGAAATGTCTCGCGCTTGGAAGTTAAACAACATATTACCAGCAAATAATGCAAATTCATTTCCGTCCTTATAGGATTCTTTTAATTCCAGCCCCTTCTTTACCACAAGCTCATTGACTTCCTCGAAATCGTTCTCAGAAAATATATCCTTCATGGGTTTTTCCATTTCTTTATACAATTTTTCGCGTTCTTTCTGTTCCATCTCTTCTACTTCTTCATTTGCTTTTTTCTCATTCGATTCAGCTTCTACTTTTTGACCTTCTTCTAAAAGCTTGCTACTGCAGCCAACGGTGATTGTAAAGGCGAGCAAAAGAAAAGGCAGTTTACTCTTAAACATACAATTCATCACTCTTTCTGTTACTGATCTCTAATAGCTTGCTTTTCTCTGCTTTAGTTAAGAAGTTTAATAGTTCTGTGCTGTCGAATGTATCTACGTATTGATACGTTTCTAGAAATAAATGTGGGACTTCTGGAATCTTAATGCTATTCTTACTAGAAACAACAGTAAGATTTAAGGTTCGCTGGATGCAATATGAGAGAGTCTTAATATATTGCTCGGGGATTGTTGAAGGTACTGTTATACCCTCAATTTTTCGTTCTCCAAATATATTTATTGCCGTAACAATCGATCGAAAAGTTAAATGCTTAGATGCATACTCTTTCTTAAATACCTTTTGGCCATTTTCGTGCCAGGATTCAATTAAATTACTATCTTCCTCTATATCTATCTTGAACTGTCCTCTTCTAGGTTCAAACTTAATCTTTTCCTTGTAGGAATTGCCCTTCAGCAGATTGTATAGATAATACGACTTTTCTTTTTCAAATGGGATAACCAATTGATTGTTCGCGATAAAAGGATCGACATACCCCTCCCCTATCAAGGCTGCTACAATCAAATCCTTTTTATCTAGTTCACTTCCAAGCACTTGTAGTCCACTCCTTTCCATAAACAAAAAAATCCCCCCCAAAATAAACACAGCATGATCGCATGGTCTGTGTGTTATTTGGGAGGGATTCCCCGACGTTTATATTGTATATTCATTCTACTATTGTTTCACTTGAGACATCAAGACTATTTTCACTAGTATTATATCGATTAAGACTAATCCTTACCAATTGAGCAGCACTAGCAGGCTTAATCCCCAATAGGTCAGCGATTGTTTCTATGGTTACTCTCTCTTTTGTATAGAGGTGATGAGCATATGCGTGTCTAACCATATTCAGGTTCAATTTTTTAGGAAGGTTGTAATCATCTGAGATCGAATTGATGTGCGTATAAATCGACATAACTTCTATAGGTACAATAGATGAATCATGTTTTTTGGTTGTGAACATATAAGGGGTTTCATTGAACTGCGCCTCAAAATAGTATGAGAGCATCGCTTCTGCTTCTAGACCACTTAAAGTAATGGAATGCTTCTTCAAATGAATGATAACTTCTTCCCCACTATCTTCTATGTCATCTTTAAGAAAGTGGAATTCCGATTGCCTTAATCCTTTTAGTGTCAGTACATATATAGCTTTACGTAGTGAACTATACGTAGGATTAGTTAACACTTCTGGAAGAATATCTAATAACCGTTGATAAGTGACCTCTGCTCTTTTGCTTTCTTCAAGTTTCAACCGTTTAATTTTAACAGTTGGATCAGCTGCAATTTTGTCCACTTGCCACAAGTAATCAAAAAAGCTCTTTAAGATTGATAGATACTTATTACAAGTCATTTTACTATGACCATCATTTAAGCATGTATCTATGAATGTTTTAACATCCTTTGGTGTTATCTCATAGACTTCTTTATTTTTCTCGTACTTAAAGTCGATGTACTTAAAGAATGCTTTTATCGTTTTAACGTAGCTTTTTATTGTCTCAGTACTATACCCTTCTCGTTCCATGTAGGTAGTGTATCCATAGGGCATGTTCTCCCCTCCTCGATTGAAGGTTCATTACGTTTATACAATTATAACAAACATATTTTTTTACTATCACGTAGTGAATTGGAAAAAGTATTTACTTAAGGCTTACTAATATGTGTTCATGAACAAAGCTAAACAAAGGCAGGGACAGATATTTAGAGAGTAACTCATATTGCCTTCTTAGATTCCCATATAGATGTCTCCTATAGTAATCTTCGGTCACCTCTCTCCTTTTATCCATTCGTCCCTCCTTTTTAAATTTTATGCTCATGCAAATGATATTAAGGGGAGAGATAACAGTATTTAAACTGTGAATTAACTCCCCAACTTCTTCATTTGAATCAATCTCTAAAAACCTTCGTTGTACATTCAAGATACCTTCTTCAGTTAATAAGAATTGAATGCCCTCTTCGTTTAAAAACTCTAGGTGGTCTATGAGAATATGTATCAAATCTTCAATATAAGATTTCTGCTTCTCTGTTGGATAAGTATTAATAAGAAAACTCCTTTTACAGCAATTTGTATAATTTAATGGTGAACAGCAAAAAAGATGGGCTTATATCACCCATCCTCACCTGCTAACTACGAATATTTGGTTATCCACGACTCAATTTTCCTCATAGTATTCGCTCGCGGATTTTTGCTTTCGCCAGTTTCTATTCGCACCAAAGTTGTGCGGGGAATTCCCATTTCTTTTGCAGCATCAATTTGCTTAATACCTAAACGAGCTCTTATGTCGAGAATGATGTCTCCTACATTTTCTAAAGCTTCTTGTTTATTTGAATGTCCCTGTTCGTAAGAATCCGTTGAGTCCACATCAATTTTAGTATTTCTATTTTTGCTTAACTTCAATGTTCGTTCTAATAACTGATGATCCCTCGAACTGTCATTAAGGATGCTAGATTCAAAAAGTTGGTTAGGTGGTTCAATCCAAACCTTTTGCTTTACCCAGTAATCATTCATCCAATTTCTTGGCCAATCTCGAGGAGATCCTTCCAATTGAGATTCTTCCTCATACTCCCAATCTTTAATAACCTTTGTATCAAATCCTAGTTTCTTTGTGCTTACACCCATTAGTTCATCCAGAATCTTCTCAAACTCATCCTTGATTCGTTTTGGATTACCTTGATGTTCATTGTAATCTAGTTGTTTCAATAAATTCCCTACTGATGTGGTAATACGGGATACGCTTTGCTTATTTTCGTATTCTTGTCCCCATCGCCAATGAAGATAACGAGCTAATCGTTTGTGATATTTCTGTTTTTTGGGATCAAAGTTTAATATTTTACTAGCATACTGGGCAGTGATAATTTTCTTCTCGCCAGTCAAAGATTCAAACAGGAAATCACTAGGCGAAATTTCAAATTCATAAATCCCAAGGTGTTTTCCTTCTTCTTTCATCATGGTTTGATCTCTTACTGCAAACAGCGGCTGTTTTCGTAAGAATTCAGTAGTTTTACCTGCCGTCCCATCAGAGCTTATCTCTTTAACATTTCGCTTTTGAGTCACAAACGAAATGTTTGCTAGAACTTCGAGGCGTTTCATTATGTCGACACGAGTCTTAGTGTTGAAACGAGAATGATATCCTTCTTTTTCACTCCGTCCTTCAATAGCCCTCATATTAAGAGCGTCATCACAATGAAACGTAAGAAAATCACTCTTTCGACTCACCTGAAACTTCAAGAGAAAGATGGTGATAATATCTAGTGCATCAGCTGTTAAATCATCTAATAGGATCTCACCATATTTCTTCTCTAACGTACGCCAGTTGTCTATACGGCCTACAATTTCTGTTTCGCTATTCTTACTTTTAACTTTAAATTCAAGGACATCTTCTTCCTTGTTTATATAAGTGTTCCCTTTAGAGATTGAATCTCGAATATGATAGTAATCAAAAGTATTACCTGATTCTAGATATTCTCGTTGCCTTAGTTCTGCTACCTTTTCACGTTGTACTACATAGTCCAACGATTCAAATTCGTTTCTAATAAACGGAATAACCCCATCACTGATCTTTAGCTGCAAATCAGTACTATTCATAATATCTTCTATCGAATAACCCTCTTCAATCAATTGGCTTAATAATACTTCGAATGCACTAAGAGAAGAACTGTCATTACCAGACTCTCCATTTAATATAGCGATCCATGTATTTGTTACATTCGGCATACCCTTAAAGGTCATATTGATTATCGTGATTTTTTCACGGATTGATATTTCATCCTTATTTGTAAGTAACAAGGCTTAACACCTCCACTTTAACTAATTCCATTTTAATAGAACGGACAGCGAACGTAAACGGACACTACTGTTCACTCAACCTAATAAAGTACATGGATATTCGTGTGCACTTTTTATTAAAGCGGACATTAATGGAACTTACCTTTCACTAAGTATTCTAGAACGATTAAAGTGTAAATACGTTCAAAACATTGATGGAAGGGGGTTTATCCGATAGATAAGGTTTATATTTTAACAATCTTTCCCTGTGCATTTCGTAAAAAATGTGCAAATGTCCATTTTTATGGACTTTACTGTTCACTAAAAATGGAAAATAAAACCTGTGCAAGTGTACAAAAAACGGAACTTGTTGATCACTAATTTTTATTTTTACATTCCTTTATATACTCAAATGCCATCTACCAGAGTTAGAACCTTTTAGTTCAATTCAAGCATAATAGGAGGCACAACTTGACGTATTTATTAATTTTTTGTCCGATGTCCATTTAAATGGACTTTACCATTCACCTAACAAATTGCTGAAACGGACAGAACGGAACTCACTGTTCACTCTTTTTGTCCGTTTTATGCACATATATGGACTTCACTGTTCACTATTTTAAAATCACATTGTGTCCGTTTGTCCGTTTTTATGGACTTTACTGTTCACCATAATTTTCGAAAACCTTGTTTTAACAGCACTTTAATTACAGAAAATGTCCGTTTGACCGTTTAAGTGGACTTTATCGCTCACTACTCGGTTAGATCGTAATGTCCGTTTTTCATTGAATGTCCATTTAGGTGGACTTTACCGTTCACTATAAACAAGTGCTTTGCACATTAAAATGGATCTCACCGTTCACCTAATTTCGACATTTTATGGACTTTACTGTTCACTATATTACCTTCATAAAATTATCAAGTCCTATTCCAGCAGGCTTTATAAGGCTCGATTAAACAAATGGAGTTTATATTTGTGTCCGTTTTTGTCCGTTTTAGACCTTGAAAGTGGACTTTACCGTTCACTTAAAAAAAATATCAAATTGTCCTCAAACCCTTGATATGACTGTCTTTATAGCCATGTCCGTTTTGAAATGGACATTCTAATTAGAGACCATGTGCAATTTTCTCGCTTTGTTATACTCTTCGTATCATTTATTACTGGAAAGTTATTCATATAGAAAGGAGGGAAATCGATGCTATTTTTAAAGAATGGATTTGGTGATGAACTGCAACCTACAAAGCCGATCGTACTCTACCACCCATTTATGGTTGCTTTCTATAACATTGAACAGAACTTCCATCGCAAGGAAGAAAAGTTTCTCATCACCAAAAGTGGGCATCAAAAACGGTATCGTCAAATGAATCATATTACTAATGCTGATATTCAGACGGTTCTTCTTTTGCATGCTGTTTCTCATGCGACTACATATCGTATTTTGAATGTTACACATTCCGCTCTTCATGAGGCTCTATGTCAGTGGTTTGAAGACCCGATTTCTCTCCAAGATCTTATTAATTCTCTACATAAACTAGAGTTGCATGGGTTGATTACATATGAGGCGCGTCGATTCAATGGACGTTTCGATCTACAACTTCAACATATCAAAAAAGGCGAGGAAAACCCTCGCTTTGTTGTCGTGCATCCAGTTGTTTTCTCCCAAGACTTCGCTAATATGTCTATCTCACATAAGAAGATCTATTTTGCACTTCTTATGCAAACTGGTAGTGACGTGGGGAAAACATTCACAAGGAAAATGGATAACGTCGACCATGAAAATGTTATGTTTCGCGGTCTCAAACAGCTTACTCATAAAAAGCAAGCAAGTGATGTAAAGACAATATTGTTGGACCTTCTAAGCGTTAAAATGGGTAATAACGTCCCTCTCATTGTACCAGTACCTGAAAGGGAGTTAATCGAAAAACACAGAAGACGGTTCTACAAAGCTCAATTTCAACTTCATCCTTCTTATGTAATGAAGCACGAAGAAGGAACCCACTATCACTTTCCGATTAAACCTAAGGTTAAGTATCGTCGCTTCGCTGGTTTTCTTGAAGAGTTGCTGGAGAGTTCTGGTCTCAAAGAGTATATGACAGAGAACTACGAGAATCTTTTCCATGAGCTATTAGATAGTTTAAAGACTAAAGGTAAGACGATTACCAGGTTTGTCATTGAGCGTCTTAAAAACTATGTAAAGAAAAAGTACCAGTTACCTAAGCTTTCTGATTTTGCATTTTTCGAATCACGAATTAAAACACGCTCACTAATAAGTGGGACCGCTGTTAAAGAAGGAATCTACGATTGGATCGCACCGGATGTGTATGGAGTAAATGAAGAAGATCGCCTTTTTGAATTTGCAAACGCTCTTAGCGCTTACAGCCTGCAGAAAATCAGGTATATGTTCAAGAAAGCTCGAAAACATTTACTACTTCATTACTCTAAACCGGCTGAATTCACCTTGGAAGATTACATATCGGAACATAAATTAAATAGACTTCCAATGATGGACCTTGTAAGAAATAAGGCATATCATCAACGAGTTCATCCTCAAGAGTACTTAAAACTTGAGGATAATGCCTTGAAACAATTAAATAAAGGTAAATCTTTTGATTCTGTCATTAAAGAGCTGCTACGAGAAGTAGATCGTCTTAACCCGGTTGAAACTATGCCAGATGTAGATAATCGCTTCAAGCTAGAAGAGTATGTAATTAGATTTGCCTAGATTTAGCCCTCTATAAAAATTGAAATGTAGCAGGGCTCTTTGTCGTTGCCTCATTAATAAAGCTCCTTCTCCCCTCTTCTATTATAACTGTCCAGGTACTTACTATTTATGTAGTAGATTGTATTAAGATCTTAGCAAATTACTTTTCTGTCTTTTTCTTTAAATAAATTCATAAAAAAACTTACTCTAAACTGTGTACTTACTTAATATCTATAATTCAATTCTCAAAAATACATAGTAACTTTAGTGGAAATCGTTAGTAGTAAGGATAACTAAAGATTATAGTGGATATCTATTCACAAATTTCTGGAGCGTATTTATAAGATGAGTTGGTTCATAGAATATGTGTTTTTTTATGAATTAATAGATACTACAGATCGATAAAGATATGTATATATATGTTTTTAACATGTTGATTTTGTTTTTATATGATTTAGTTAATAATATTTCGTTTTTATTTGAGTACTAGACTTGTTAGTTCGTTTTTATTTGTTAAAAGTACTATTGAAGGCAGTAATAGCAATGCTTCCAGGAACTTATAAAGGTTCTTTGTCTTAGAAGTAATTCTATTGTTTAGGTTTTTCATTTGTTATGGTTCTCTTACTTAAATACTAGAGAGATTAAAGGAAGGTAAAAATAACAATCTTTTTCTATTCTTATCAATTTTTTTATTAAAATATGTATAACGATTACATGTTAGTTAATTTGCAAAACACCTTAAAACAAAGCTAAAGTTTATAATCAAATTTCCAAAAGTAAAATAGTATCTAAGAATATCGGGGGTAGCGCATGAAAAAGATATTAGGTTTATTACTAATTAGTTTATTGATTGGATGTACTTCTCAAGCTTATACAGAGGAGATGGAGAATGTAGATAAGCTTCTAGAGGATCAAAACTTCAAAGAAGCCAATAATACTCTGAAAAAAGCTATTAGTGAAAGGGAAACAGACGAAGCATTAGCGCTACAAAATGTACTTGAATCCTTACTATTCGCTATAGATACAGAGAAGGAAAAAGGTATTGAGCAAGCGTTAGTATTTTATGAGGATATCCAGAATGCAAATAATCAGTACAATTTGAAGTCGATATCATTGCTTAAAAGTTATGGTAATAGTAAACATAAAGAAATAATTCAATGGATTGAAGAAGAAAAAAGGATTAAAGAAAGCATTATGAAAGCCGAATCTCTAGCTGGAGAATACAAATTTGAAGAGAGCTTAAAGATACTAGGTGATTTAAAAGGGGAATCAGAACAACATCCTAATAAAGATACTTTAATTAGTAGTGTCGATACTTCAATAAATGATATTTTAGCGCAAGAATCAAAATATAAAGAAAAACAAGCAATCATTGAGAAAAAGAAAGCTGAAGAAAAAAGGTTAGCAGAAGAAGAAGCACAAAGAAAAGCTGAGGAACAAGAATTGCAAAAAGCAGAAGAAGAGAAAAAGAAGGAAGCAGCAGCCACCGAACAAATATCTTCTTATAACTTAACAAAAGAACAGGCTCGTAATAATGTAGTGGAATACGCTCAAGTACCTATTGATAATCCCAATGTCTTTGTTGAATATTCTAATGATAATGAACATGGAGACTGGGTCTTTCAAGTGTATGAATTAGTAATTGATGATCCTGAAACGAAAGAGGGCCATACAGCGACCTGGGGTTGGTATGCAGTAGATCCTTCAACAGGTTATATATATAACAATATGAATTATTAAATTAGCAAGAAGGGAGTTCAACTCAATGAACTCCCTTCTTGCTAAATATTTTTCCATTTCTAAAACACTACACCTTAACTACATATAATCAATTATTGTAATGACCATGACGCTGATTAAAGAAACTATTCCCACACTTATTACAGCTGTATCTAATCGACTCTTTGTTTTGTCTTTTAGCAATCCTAACATGGTATCCCCTCATTTCAGTATCAATTAATAGTGTTATGTTAACTGTTTAATCCGTACTGTTTGACTCAAGTAGAAACTTAGATACTTGATCAATTGATATCTCATTTTCTGGGTTGTTCAAGTATTTTACTTTCTCTTCTACTCCGTTTATTTTCACTACCTGGTTGTTGATTTCTTCTTCTTTTTCTTTTTTTGTTTCTTCAAGCTCTATTAATCTAGAATTTAGATTTTCTGTGACTGCTTCTAGTTCTGATGCAGCTGCTACTTCATTCTCTGCATTTGTAGAGGCCTCTTTTAAGATTTGATCGATGTCTACCTCGTCTTCATCACTTTGTGGCTTAAAAAGGCTCCAAAAGCTTTTCTTTGTTTCTTTATTTCCTGCTCTGGTATTTCTAAGAGAATAATCTAGTACCTTATAGTATTTTTTGTTTGCCTGATTTTTTTCTTCCGTTAGTTTTGCAATTTCCATCTGATTTTTAACCGAATCAATCTCTCGGTCAACATTCGCTAAGTCAACCTTTAAGTTGGTTAGAACTCCCCTCTCCTGAAGCTCTATCTGTTTCAAGTTTTGAATCAGCATCATTTTCTTTAATTCATTCATTTGGGAATTGGAACTGTTCTCTCCCTCATATGGATCTAATGCACCTTCGTTAGGACGTCGTTTTTGTTTCAAACCATCGCTCGTCGACGACAGTGCTTGATAGCCTAAAGCATAACCAATATCCACAGTTGTTTTGTTTACCTTGTCTACTAAGAGTAAAATCATGTGCATTCGAAATACACTCTGATAATTTAGTCTATAAAACTTTCCAGAACGTTCAGGTGCAATGTAATCTTCCAGCTCTGTCCTAAAGTAATTTCTGATTGTACTATCTTTTCGATCTATAATTTTTCCGGCTTCGACTGTGCTGTATGTAGTCTCAGGATGCATTTCTAAAATGCCCTTTGTAAAAACATCTTCCATATCAATCTTATTGATTTGAATTTCTCTATATATTGGATCATCTTTGAATTTCTCTTCTAGCAACTCTTTCATATTGTAATCCATCGAAGCACCTCCTCCGCTATAGCGCAATCTCATAATCTATTAACTCAAGTTTACTTCCAAACCCGCTATTTATCAAGGGTTTTTGAGCGCTATGAAAGCAAAAACGATGTATAGCGGATGCGTTGTGTATCGTTTGGTCATTGTGCTAAGTGCGTTCTGTAACGCTGATGTTCATTTGTTGTTAATCTATTTCATTCGATTGAAGTTTATAGCTATATAAACGCCATGAAACGTATCAGCTATACATCGTTTGTTTGATTGTAACGCAGCGGGTTTGTTTTTACGGTGGTGAATTTGCGATAGCGTTATTGATTTGACAACATTTGTTGGTGTATGGCGTTTGTTGAGAGCTAGGTAACGCTCGTGCAGTGTGTTTTTGCGCTGTAGCGCTGATTTCCAGAATAAAGCGTGATACTGTAGTTAGTTTTATCTCTAACTATTTAACAAAAAAAAGAACTGCCTCTACATTTAATATTTAGTTGGTGATCTTGGGTGTATATATCAATATAAACGAACGTACTTACAATCTAGTTGTAGAAATGAGGCTAAAAATCTATAGCAAATATAAAATGTTGTGATTATTGATAACACACTGCTTTTCATACACGTATTTATACGTACAAATGTATTGATTAACAAATTTTGTGTTTTGTATAGATGTTTGTATTGATATTTAGCGGGACTTTTTTATTGATGTTTAAGAGTTCGTTGGTAAAGTATGGACACAAAGGAATAGTTATCTTATAATCAATACAAATGTATTGATAAAAGAGAGGGTGCTTAAAATGAAGTTAAATTTTAAAGTAGCAAATGATAATGGGAATAGCGAACAAGCACTAATCGTTAATGGAGAACTTTACAGGCAACCGAATACATACTCTATGCCTAATAAACCATCGTTTGAAGACAACACTGAGCCTCATAAGCTGGTAGAAGGGTTACTAGAAGAACTTCAAGTAGATATTCAGTCTGATAGTTTGACCTTTGGAGGTTTTCACTTTATTGGACGTAAAGCAATAAAAAGTAAGCATGATGCTCATACAATGAGCGTTGAAAGTGAAACAAAGCATGAAAACGACTTGCCAATGATCACAACATTAGGGAACCTAGCTGCTGTCGCAGTACAAACTTCGTTTAAGAAAAAGGGAGAAATACCTAAAGAAATTAGTCTTAGTATTGATATGGCTACTGCACTTCCTGTTAACCAGTGGAATAGAGAGAATGCGGATAAGTTTGCTAGGAAGTTTACAGAAGGCTTTCATACAGTAATCGTTTATGTAGGATACCAAAAGGTTAAAGTATCCTTGAATTTTGAATACGTGAAAGTTATTCCTGAAGGTACTCCAACGTTATTTACCTTGATTGAGGACCAGGATGGAAACTATCGTTCTGATGACTTATTCGAAGAATTTTATTATGAGTACGACAAGAAGGTTGATGGAGAGTACTTCCAAGGTAAGAGAATTAAGCACGTTGACATAGGAGATGGGACGACAGATACGCCACTAACAATAGGTTGGGAGTATGATAGGGATTTCGTAAACGGTATTCCTACCGGAATTGGTCATTCCATTAATAAAGCTATTGAATTATTCAAAGAAGAGATTTCAAGTATTAAAGTCTCTAGGCAGCAATTCATAGATTACATCAAAGATACTGAACATAAGTATCATGATGATGCTGTAAGGTTGCTGAAACAATCTATGAGGTCTGAAGTTCAATCAATTTACACTCATATCCAGGATGAAGTTAAAAGAGCATCAAACGAAATTGACGTAATCTGCGTGTATGGTGGCGGATCTATCATGATGAAAGAATTCCTTTATCCTTTGCTTAAGAAGCTATGTGACCGCTCAGAATTACAAGCAGAATTGTTATGGGTTCCAGAAAAATACGCGCCACTTATGAATGTGAATGGATTGAACATCTTCTTGAAAACGGTATTACCTGAACTTAAAAAGAAAGAATTAGCTTAAATAAAAACTATGGCGGGCATTACCCATTGGTATGTCTGCCTTTTTCTAGATAGGTGGTGAACTACGTGAGAAAGAAACCAAAGGTACGCGGGGAAAGCTGTATGTTACGTACCAAACAGAATGAGCCACAATACATTATGGATTGGATTAATAGTCAATCGAATTTTAGTAAATCCATTCGTCATCTCATTGAAAAAGACGTTGCTGAAAATGGAGTTCGGGATTTAAAAGATGAAATTATGTATAAGCAAATCCATCCTGGGGTAGCTAATGGTCAAACAATTCCTGCGACAGGCAACAAGGACCACAGTTATGATATCCCAACTTCAGAAAGTAAAGTAAATATCCAAGACAAAGCAGTGGAAACAACTATGGAAGAACAGGAAAGTAAACAACCCGAACAACGAGAACGAACTTCCTATAATGCCCCTGAATCAGAATCTGAAGCGATACATGAAACAAATGTAGACGAAGCCAACAGAGTTAATTACTCACCAAATGAAGAAGAAAGCTCAATTAAAGATGAGTCTCAAGATGCTATGAAGAGTAATAATTCTGGTGATGGACCAAAGAAGGTCGTACGTAATATTAATTATTCAAATTGGTAAGTTACAATAGGATATAAGTAGTTTTAATGGATGGGTACTTTACTCATCCTTTTTTAATATGACTTTTGGTAAGAATATTGGGGAAGCTTCCACTAATTTGAGGAGGAATAAGAATGGTATTTAATCTCGAAGGGATTGTTAGTACTAAGAGTGGCCTGTCTAAGGAGGAATTTACTAAACGTCTCGAAGAATGGATCAAAGACAATGGTTGGGAGTATTGCTCTAATACTAAAGCCAATACAAGGTTTTTACCAAACACCTCTAATACTCGTTTAACCCTTAGCCATTCTTCTGTAATTGGTGCTGCGCTTTTCGGTAAGGGGAAAAACGAACATGACAACCGTCGTTATTACTTAAGCAAAATCTGGGACCCTGAACTTCCTGTTGCAGCTGCTTTCTTAATGAATCCTAGTTATGCTACTGACCTTAGTGGTGACAATACGGTTGATTTTTTGATTGAATATCTAAAGCAATACAACTTTGGGAGCTTGATAGTTGTGAATACGAGTTCCGTTATCAAGTCCAGTAATGCAGATGAAAACGACTTTCCCCTAAACGATGATACGAACAAAAGAATTATAAGTAAAGTTGTGATAGAAACAGATATGCTTATTTTAGGTTGGGGCGAAAAAGGAAATAAATATGCTGTCCCTCATTTCTCAAGTGAATTGAAGATCCTGTTAAGAGAGAATGAGGAGAAGATATACATCTTTGACATACTAGGTAAGCGGACCTCTACAAGAAGGCAATTATATCCCTGTCATCCAAGTCCGGTCGGAGATAAAAATAAGTATAAAAAGACACGATTAATAAATATTAAGGAGCATCCTCTTTATAGTTTAAGGGATTTACTTAGTTAGTTCATAAAGGATAATTACGACAATAAACAGATGGGCGGTAACATACGGATACTCTGATATAAATCATTTCTGAGGCTTCTTTTTTAACTTTTCAATCAGATCCTCAGCATTTTTCTTTTCAAGAGTCTTCTCATCTAATTGTCGTGTCAACTCTTTAACAGTAACTTCAAGGTTCTTTATTTTCATTTCTAGAAACGCAACTTCTTCTTGATGATCACTTGTTATCATTTCAATCATGGTCTCATGCTCTCTTACATTTGAATAAAACAAATCAGTAACTCTTCGGAGATAAGAGTAAAGTACATCACCTTTGCTTATTTCCTTCATAACTTCGCGCTCTTTTTCTTTCTCCTTATGATCTTCATAGAGTAATGTAATGATTTCTCCTTTTTCCTTAATTCTTTTATCAATGATATATTGTTCAGTTAACCCTTCAATTGCATCTTTTACATTGGAATCAACTTTTTGTGCAAATTGTTGTTTCCCCATCTGAATTCCTCCCATTAAAGTTATTTTCTGTTTAGTTAACTGGTTAACGAGTTAACTGTTATCCATTATTACCAAATGGATAATTCTTATACATAACTTCATGAAAGAAATTCAATACATTTGTATATATCTTAATCAATACAATAATAAGTATTTATGTATTGATTTAATTGATAGTTTTTTTCAAATCGTAATCGCTATGAAACGTTTTTGAGGTTATAGCGCAATCATGGTCATTCAAAAGCGCTCCTCTCTATTTGAACGAAATTGAATATATTCTGCTTTATCTCAGGGTCGTCTGGTCATTGGGTCGCTGGGGGAGTAGTTTTGGAGAGGGGGGAAGAGGCGATCATTCTCAATCACTAGCTATGAGAAACGCACATGCAATCCACAAGGTCAAACTCACAGGGTCAAATCCACAAGACACCCTATGGATTTGAGCGTGTATTTGCTTCCATAGGGTTGCGCCTTTCTCTAATAACATTTTAAGCATACAGATAACCGCGACTTATCTATTTGCCAGGGCTTGTTATTACCCTCAATATTTAGGGGAATTCAACACAAAATACAAATTAGCATTTTACCTTCAATTATAGTGTTTTTCACTTTGATTCTTTTCATTTATAGTTCATATATTGTATGATAACTGTACATAAGGAATTGCATGCTAATCCTTGATTCACGTTCATATTCGTTCGAGCAGCAATCCATCTCGTTCAATTTCGAATTACTACAGTTAACCAATCATTAATAATACGCAAAGGGACGTCCCCTTAACTTTCATACCTGTTCAATTGAACAGATGTGGAGTTAGTGGTGGCGTCCTTTTTATATTTAGGAGGCATAGACGTGAAACATATCAACGAGTTCAAGAAAAAGAAGTTCATAAAAGGGATGAACAGAAAAGGGGTAGAGTTAACAGACATAGAATTAGAGATGCTTTCTTTCCTGTTCGACCAAAAGATGTTAAGAGGAGATGACTTGTATGCATACCTCTCTAGTCATATGGCGATCACAAAGAAATCGTTTGGAAATAAAATGGCCAGGTGGAGAAATTACGAGGTCGTTCGTGGGCAGAAGGTCAGAATGGGACAAGACGGTTTTGCCTTTTACATTTATCAGCTTGGGAAGTGGGGGGCTGAAATCTTGGTTCAAGAAGGATTGATTCCTGAAAGTTCGCTTCCTATTAAAATCAATAACGCATATGAAAGAAAACAGCTTGCCCATCTGTTTGGTACAAAGCAGTTGGTTTTAGACGCAATTCTAAATACTAAAGGTAATACCTTGAAATCATTTAATCCTCACGAGAAGGATTACCAAGAATTGATATGCAAGGTAGATCCAAAGTTTATCGTTCCAGACTGGGTATTACAGTGTGAAAACCGTTACGTCTACATTGAAGTGGATAGCGGGAGCGAGAGGCTTCAGGTAATCGAAAATAAAGTGAAGAAGTACATTGAATTGAGTATGAAGTATCCTGAGCGAAAGCATATTGTTCTGTTTTCGGTGATAGAGGAGAAGGACGCGTTTTTCACCCCTTCTGAAGAACAAAAGCAGAGAACGATAAGAATAGATAACATGAAACAAAAGCTATCTCAGCTTCCTAACCTGATACGAAAGAACCAAAGTATATACGTTTTACATTCTTCAAGAGCCAGTGAAGTGATCCCTCGACTACTTACTGGTGATAAGCCGTTAACTGAATCGTATTTAGATATGGAGCTCGATACAGCTTGGAGTATTCTTCATCAACATAATGACTATTTCGCATATGACTTGCAGCCACTTGAAAACAATCAAGTATATTTGCACAATATGGACACCTCTTTGCATGCTGATCGCGCGTATGAAGTGAGTCATCCTCTTGGGAAATTCAGTGAAGTAATACTTTTCGTTATATTGGATGAGGGGAATGCGCAGGTCTACGATCGAATCAAATATCTCTCGACAGCAATTGAAGATAACCGCTTCAAACAAAAGGTACATAAGGTGATTGGTATCTACCCAGACAAAGAGCAACGCACCAATGATGTTATTGGCATGTTTACAGATAATGTCTTGTATACAGATAACCAGCTTTTAATGGAAGAATCGGACCAGGTTCCTGTTTTCTATAAACATAAGACGAAACTTTCTGTTGAGGAGACGACTTATGAAGGATAATACTCAAGCTGACGTGAAAACGAGTTTACTGAGGGCTAAGTCAGAAGCCATCCTGGAGAATATACTTGATAAGCTGCCGGATGATATGAGGGAGACGTTAAAAAGAAAAGCACCATCCTTTATCACTACCTCATTTGTTATTTTGACTATGTTGTTAATGGTAAGGACGATCCTCAACTATTCATTTTTAATGATTGGGCAATTCCGAGAAACGATTCCAATCATCACTTTCATCGGAAATCCAACTAAACCGTCGCTAATTGGTTTGGCCATTATCACGATTGTCTCGATCACCACATGGCTAATTTCAACCAAAATGGAGTATTACCAGACGAAAGTTTGGCGATACACCATATTCCTATCTATGTTTATTGGTATTACTACCTATTACACATGGTATGTCACCGCTCCAGTCTATAATTACGTAGCGCCTTACTTGTTGGAGCAAGAGAATAAGTTAGAGGTCGTCAATGTCTGGCACGCTATCCTTACAGGTAATGTATCAAATCTGATCATCTTCTTAGTTTTCGTCCCAACAATTATCGTTATGCTGCTAATGCTGTGGGCGACTGGTCAGTACTCAATGCATAGTGAAGATTTACGAACTAGATTTGAGGAATTTGAATTTAAATCTAAGAAGCTCCAGCAATTTTATAAACAAGGAAAAGAAGAAAAGTATCCGGATGTGATTTTAGGACCGGATAGCACTACCAGGGAATCCATCGTCCAATTAGGGAAGGACAGAACTCTTAACAACTGCATCATCGGAAGTATCGGTACAGGTAAGACGGCCGCTCTTGTACTTCCTATCTTGAATCAGGACCTCCATTGGATGACTAAGTTTATAAACGCATATCCTTCTTTGTACGAGCGGGAAGATTACCATACAGAGGATGTAAAAGGGAGTTATCTGAACGGGATATCGGTTATCGAGCCATCGAATGATTTATGTCAGAAGCTATATAAGTTAGTTAACGCTCACCATATTCCCGAAGAATCTGTTTTCTATATCGATCCAACTAACCCGGATACGCCAAGTATTAATCCCATGCAAGGGCCTGTAGAACAAGTAGCCGAAGCTTTTGCGATGGTGATCGCAGGTCTTGCAGAAGGAGGGGACGGAGGTAACTTCTTCTTCCAACAATCAGAAAGGAACCATCTTAAGCATTACATTTACCTCTTGAAGCTACATGAACCTGAAAAAGAAGTAACGTTTGATATGCTGCTCGATATGTATAATAACCCTCAACTGGTAAGACGAATGCATGTAGCATTAAAGTCTACCTTCCCTTCTGACATTGATTCAATAGAGGGGAGAGATGAAAGGAACCATTGGAAGATCGTTCAACAAATTGATGAATGGTTCGATGCTAACCTTTTGCCAATAACAGAACGGAGTGGAGCGCCGACAAAAGTCACACACGGAATGTATCGAGGGGAAGATGCTTATTACGATGCGAAGTCAGAGTATGTGCAGGGGCTTCGTAACATCCTTAACGATATAGGATCTAACTTACTTATTCGAAGGGTACTGTTTGGTAAATCTGATTTCAACTTTGATAAGCACCTTGAGTTTGGTGGAGTATTACTCGTTAATACGGCTAAAGGTGAACTTGCAGGGTTATCCAATGTTCTCGGTAAATTAGTATTACTCAGTCTACAGAATGCTGTTTTCCGTCGTGAGCCTGCAACCTCTAACTTTCATCACATCCTGGTCGATGAATTTCCGGATTACATCTATCAACCGTTTAAAGAGTTTCCCGCTCAGAGTCGTAAATACAAAACGATTGTTACAGTGGTCGCACAAACCATAGCCCAGCTTGCGGACAAGTATGGAGAGTCTTATATGCACACGCTTTTAGGTACACTTCGTCACAAAATGGTATACGGTGATATTCCTGATTACGATGCGGAGATTTTCTCCAAGATCTTTGGGGAAGAAGAGCGGTTTGAAGAGGCCATGAGTGAGCAGGCTGTATCTGCATTGCAGGAGCAACCAGTCACCAGAGCGGGTAGTTCCTATACTAAAACGAAAGAAGCGGTAATGTCTCCATCTGACATTATGTATCAGCGAGAGTTTCAATGTGCCATAAAAATCGTTGAAAACAATCGTCCGATACCTGTCCGTCAAATCGATGCGAACTTTGTTCCACGGGATGAGTTCATTCAATCTCTATATGAAGTAGATGAGGAATCAGGTGAGATGTGGATGTATGAGCGAAATAAATATCTCAATGGCCTTACTGAATTGGTTGAAGAGGGAATTGAAGAAGATGAAATTGCGGAAGAGGTACAGAATAGTGCTGATGGAGACAAAGAAAAAGAAGAAGCGGAAGAAATGGAAGATAACGAAGAATTATTAGACATAATTGTTCCCGCAAATGATAAACCTATTGAGTTAAAGTACAAAGCGAAGCGTAATCATACCGAGAAGACTAACAAAGACTTGATACTTGAAGAAAAGACTGTTGTTGAAAGTACTCCATCTCCACCTCTTACAGAAAGTTCGGCTTTAGCAAATGAAAAAGGATTTTCTGAATGTGAAGGTATTGCCGATAGTGCTTCAGAAAGAATTGAGGCACAAAAAGGGGAAGAGACCTTTAGTGATTTGGGTAGCGATGATTATGATCCTTTAGGAGAAATATTTGGTGTTACTGAAGCTAAAGAAGACCCAAAGACAGCTGAAGAGCCAGAAGTAAGTCAGATTTCTAAACAACAAGAGGATTTAATTATGGAATTGCAAAAAAGCATTGCTGGAGATAACGACAAATTAGATTCCGATGGTATAGAGGCACTTATTGGTGATTATTCAACCAATGAGAGTAAAGGCTAGTAAAACTGAATTGCCCCTTACATTAAATTAGAAGGGGCATTTTTGGGCTTCATTCGTGTTCGAGACCATTAGATTAATTAGAAATTTATATCATATATGTCTACAAAATATTCGGATGCCAATGGTTACGAAAACTAAAGCTAGCCTTCAACAAAAAGAGATAGTTTTTGGAAAAAAAAGTATATATCTTTTTGAAGTTAGTGTATATTTAACTTGAGGCAGCCTAAAGGGATTAACCGTGGGGTGGGTTCTGGAGGGATAAAGAATTATAGTATTTCATTATACATTACCACAGTAGGATTTCCGATTATTAAAAGAGGAAGGTAGCGCTAGTTAAACGCTACCTTCCTCTTTTGTTTTTTAAACATTAACACACCTGTCGCCGCCCAGCTTAGGTGGATTACTATTATTGTATATAAGACAGCGGATAATAACCACTGTCTTATTCTACCATCATTAATCCCCTTGCCGTTATTTAATTTCATATATATAAAGGTTTTTTATCAAGTGCGTAGTAATCATACATAAGGTGTGAGGGAAAGGGGATTTCTATGAGCATATTCGATGCTTTAAAGAACGTCTTCAAGAATAAAGGTGAGGTGCACAGCTCAAATAGTCAAAACCGTATCACGAGTGACACAAATAACCCAATTAATCGGGAAAACAGGAATACAAATGACAGTGATAGTCGTATGAAACATAACAGTAGTAAAGTAAGTACTGCCAACCCTATTAGCAAACCAAAAACTATTGCCTCTTCTAAAGTTTCGTTCGAATATAATATTGATCCGATATATACCAAAGTATTGCCTATAGGATTACTTCCTGGAGAGATTTTGTTAATAGACTGGATATCAGGTAAACACGAAGATGTCGTATTCCCCAGGTACTTTGAAACAGAGTATGGTATAGATGCCAAACGCTCATTGAAGAAACTTATAAAAGAACATTATGTAAGTGAATCTTCCTCATATGAATCGCTAAACTCTTTTAGAGTCTCTGATTTAAAAGAGATATTAAAAACAAAGCAATTGAAAGTGGGAGGAAACAAAAGTGAGCTTCTTACAAGGATTCAGGAGAACTTTCAAGAGGACGAGGTTATCGCCTTCATACAACACCCTTCTTTAATGCCAACTGAGAAAGGGCAAGAAGCTCTAGAAGACTATTATTATATCGTGCCAGCGCATCGTAACAATTCGAAGGATGGGATATACAATGTTGCGAATGCGATTAGGAAAGTGTATGAATTAGATTACAGACCTAATAATGGAGATATATCTTGGATCTTATTTCAAGAAGCGTATATGAAGTATGGGAAGAAGTTTAAATATGGCTTGATGAGGAATGTAATTTTTAGTATGGCAAAGCAACTAAGCAACGAGGGAAAGTATGTAGACTCTTTACATCATTATTTTAGAGTTTTCATTTTTGATTCAAGCGGATTGAGTAATAGTAGACAAGTTGACCATCCGAAAATAATGATGTTTAATATGCCAGCAGCGTCTAGTATAAAGAAAGTAATCAATCATTTAGAACTTGATGAAGAAGAATTGTTTGAGCATTTTTCAATTTCATGGGATAAGACCAGAGGTGAATTATTGTTCCATTATTTTACCGGGGAAGAGTGTTTTACATGTCTTAAATATGCTTTGGAAGATGACGAAGATAGAGTAAAAGAAATTCTGTTTGAGGCTTATAAACGTTTGGAAGAAAATTATGACACTGACACGTTCAGAAATGAATTTAAAGTAGATTTCCCTGTCGATTATCAAAAACTATACAAAGATGAATAACCTAACAAAAAGCCAGCTCTAAACGAGGTGGCTTTTAATAGTATTAATCAAATTCTACAAATGACGGTGTCCTCAAATTCCCCGCTCAAGTACGATTATGATACTTCGCCATACACTTTACCTCAGGTCTGAAAATGAAATAAATATTGAATACACTGAGCACTTTTATAAAACAATATAGAACAACTACAGAACTACCTCTTTTGAGCTGAATTAAATTCTAAGGAGATTCTATGTTATGTATATTAAAATTGCAATCGCGATAGCACAAGCTTATAAAGAAAGAGAGGAGGCAAAAAAAGAAGAGGACAAAGCCCGAAAAATTTTAAAGCGTGTGTCCGATGAAATACAAGCACATACAGCAGAAATTATTGAAACAATGGAAACCTTAAGGATTGAAAGATTGCAAGGTCACTTCAATGGAATGTTAAGGTTATTTACCGAATATGAGCCCATTCCACAAAATGAACAACCTTTAAACAATCTTATTACAGATTCCGGTTTTTTTATTCTAGGGGAACTTGAGGTTATACTTAATAGAGATGATGTTGGATTGGAGACTTATTTGCAAGCTTTAGATATTTACTCAATTACTAGCAACTTAAGAGCACTTGCGATGAAGGAAAGAAAATATACCTTTGGGGTTTCAACAGACGACCATATTATAACTATGTTTAAAGATAACCTGAAATTCTTGAAAGTAGCAGTTCAAAAGTTGACTAATATAGTCAGTCAACGAAAGTCGAAATTAGACGGGTGTGTTAACTTTTGCCAAACTGGTTCATTATGTATTTCCATCCCCTCCGATGAAGAACGAGAAATAAGTGAAAACACAAAGTGTTCCTCTGAAAAAAGCCTTTATATTGCCGCTCAAAATCAGCTTAATCCATATATAGAATTAAGAAAACAATTAGTAACAGAGATTAAAAAGTTAGAATCTCCTGAACAAGTTTAGAAATTAATTTTCCTTTCGTTAATAAAATGTTTAACCTAAAAAAGCCAGCTCCTTAAAAAGAGCTGGCTTTTAAAGTATTAATCAAATTCTACAAATGAAGGTATCCTCAAATTCCCCGCCCTAGTACGATTACGATACTTGGCTATACACATTACCTCAGGTCTGAAATAGATCATTTCCTTCGTTTCTTCCTTCTTTAGCTCAGAAGTCTTTGAATAGATTGCTTTCTTAGCTGCAGGTGGGACAAACTCCATCATACCTACGCTTCTCATTCCTTTATCAGTTTGCTCCCCAAGAAGTAAACCGAACTCACCCTTACGCTGTCCCAGGATGTAGAAAGCTTCTTTCTGATAGTTAACTGCTTTCTTCCAATCGTGAGAGCGTTTCTTAACATAAGCAGAGTTTCTACGTTTCATGACTACGCCTTCCAATCCTAGTTCCTTACATAGATTGAATAGCTCTACCGCTCTTCCTACATGATGACGTACTTTGACAATTCTAGGTGTGTCTTCTGGTAGCACTTCTTCTAACAAGCTCTTTCTTTCTAATAGTGGTAAATGCATAACGGATTTACCCTTATGGTAGAGAATATCGAAAACGCAAAATGTTACGGGTTCTTTCTTAGAATATATGATGATCTTATCTTTATTCGATACGTGAAAGCGGGACATAAGAGCTTCAAAGTCAGGATGCCCGTCTTCGTTTGTTTGAATAAGCTCACCATCCAAGATCGTACCTTCTGGTATATCGTTAGATAACACCTCCGGGAATTTTCTCGTAACCTCGTTATTGTGTCTTGTATATAGTTTTATTTCATTATTGAACCTAGAATAGAGTAAACGTATGCCATCCATCTTCAGTTCAGAGATATATGACTCATCGTTAAATGGTTCTGATGGTTGCAGTAGCATTGGTTGTATAAACATGATTATCACCTATTTAGAGGGTAGCATGCAATTCTTTCAATAGGTATTAGTAACTTTATGGAAATAAATAATACTTCCGAAGTAAATTTCGTTTTATAATTATTGATATAAAGTATGTGTGATTAGGGTTCCACCGAGGTTACTATCTATCTTTCATATGAAAACTATATGTATATACAGAGGTGAACGGATGGAAAAAATGTGTAAAGATTGCAAAAAAACTCTCCAGGTATCTAACTTCACCAAAAGTAAAATGGTTAAGGACGGTTACGAAAATAAGTGTAAAGCTTGCAGAAGAAATGCTAGAAAAACTCACCAAAAAATTTGTACAACCTGTAATACATCATTCAATACAGCTAGAAGAGAGGCAAGGTTTTGCTCAGATAATTGTCAAGGGATAGCTCGAAGAAATAGAGTTGTAGTTAACTGCAGTTTTTGTAATAAATCTGTAGAAATTATTAAGTCTAAAACAAAACTTCAATCTTCTCATTACTGTGATTCAAGTTGTAGATATGAGCACCTAAAACAAACCATGAAAGGGGAGAATAACTCTAATTATAGACGAATTAAAAAGGGTTGTGATGGGTGTGGGATTGAAATTGATATTCAACCTTACAGGCTTGAAAATCACAAATATCACTTTTGTTCAAATGATTGTTATAAGAATAATATTGGTCGATATTTTAGCGGAAAGAATAACTCACTTTACAAAGAGGAGATAGAGATCCTATGTGATGGTTGTGGAAAGTCTATCAAACGCAAAGCGGGGCAAATGAATGATACTCAAAACTTTTGTTCTCATGTATGCTATTTAAATAACTTCAATAGCATGAAAGTTAAAAACCTAGAAAAGAGAGTATGTAGTGAATGTGATGAAGATATATGGAACTTCCCTTCTCAATATGAAGGAAAAAAGAAAGTCTTTTGTTCAAAGCATTGTAAAAATATCCATTATGGTAGAATTTATAAAGGTGAAAACCATCCTTCTTATAATCATTTACTGACTCCAGAAGAAAGAGAACAAGCCCGAAAGTATGAAGATTATTATGTTTGGAGAAAGCTTACCTTTGACAGAGATAAGTTCTCCTGTCAAAAGTGTGGAGATAACAGAGGAGGAAATTTAGTTGCACATCACATACTAAATTACTCTGAGTATCCAGAGTTAAGAACAGAACTAAATAACTCAATTACATTTTGCAAGGAATGTCACACAAATTTTCATAACCAATTTGGATATAGAAAAAACTCAAGGGCACAAGTGTCAATATTTTTGAAGGAACAAAATATGAACTAATTAGGAGCAAATTAAAGGTGACTATTATTATAGGTTATAAATTTGGTAATGGGGTTGTGTTCGCTTCAGATACGAGAACAAGCAATCTAAATACCGACGGTTCTCATACAGGGATATATACTGAAAAGCTAAAAGTGTTGCAGTTGAGGAAAAATATGCTTATAGGGGCAGCGGGGTTAGGTATAACATATCAAACTGCCGAGCTATTAAAAACCATTTTGCATACAGAAAACAATTTGAATCGCGAAGAAGTATTGGAATTTTGCATGGAAAATATACGATTTACATTTAATAATTTCATAAAAGTTAATCCACATATTCAGTATACTGACGGAGAGTTAATAATTGGTGGGTATGATAATAATCTTAATCAATCCTTTCTTTATAAACTATCCAGTGCATACGAAAATTTCACACCAATTGAACTGGAGGGGAATATAGTTACCTCAACTCCCTCAATCACAATAGAATTACAAGTTAAAGAATTTATTGCGGCCAGAACTCGAGGATTAACTAATGCTTTTGATTTACCTATAATTCTTTCTGAATCTATTAGAAGTATTGATCATGCATCTGTTGGGAAAAAAACTTTTACTTACATGTTTTTTTATAATGAAGATAAAGGTGTTTACCAAGAGGCAAAGAGCATATTTGATGAAGAAGGAAATTTAGTTGAATAGGTGTTACTTTTGAAAGCACAGTAATTTAGATTATTAATAATAATCCTTGCCAATGGTATTGCCTAATCATTCTCTCTCATGTAAAATCATGGTTAGGTAAGTGATGGGAAATCTATAAAATCAACCAAACTATATATCTAATGGGACGTACCCAAAACAACATAGTGCCGAATGGCCCTATGACACGTTTTGAGTACGTCCCTTTTTTATTTTCCATTGCTTTTTAATTCAGTACATACTAATCGGGAGGTATACCATGGAAGAGCTAAAGCAATCGTGGGAAAGTACGGAAGAATTAGAAGACCTGGCGAGAATACGCAGGCATGGTGAAATAACGAGAGGTTATGTTCAGTCAGTAGGATTTTTGAAAATGCCCATCGAGGAAAATGGCCGAAAGGTTACAAAAGATGTTGAAGTCGCTATTTTTGAGTTGATGAGTGGTGTTAGGGCATACTGTCCAGTCCATGAGTTCTCGGAAAGAGAATTCCGCTCGTTATCAGGCTTTGTAACGACTCAGCAAGAATTCATTATCGACGAGCTGGACTTACAAAATCGCATTGCGATCGTAAGTGTAAAAAAAGCAGACCAGATTAAGAAGGACCGCTTTTGGAACCAACTCAAGTACGAAGAGCAAAAAGGAATTCTATCTGATGAAACGTATGAAGGCGTCGTGTCGGGATTCAACCCTGAAACAGAGCGTATCTTTGTTCGAGTGAATGGAGTCGATTGCTTTATGATGAAATTCGATTGGGATCATGGCCGAATTAGAGACATCTCTAGTCAGATTGATCGTGGAAGTAAGATTAAAGTGAAAGTTGAGCGGATTGACGTTGAAAGAGAGCTCATTCAAGTAAGTCGTAAAGCAACCTTCGCAGATCCTTTCGATGACTTAGAGAAGCAAAAGAGCATGGATGCAATAGGGGGCAAAATAACCGCTGTTCACCCGATTTATGGGATTTTCGTCAAATTGGCATCAGGCCTTGAAGTGAAAGGGAGTAAGCCACGTAGTGTGGAAGAACCAATCGTAGGGGATATCGTCAGCTGCAGGATTCAATCTATCGATAAAGAGAATCGTCGTTGTAAGGTGGTTATAACAGGGTATCCGCAAGGAAAGAAGAAGCGGAAAGATATAGGAGCATTCCTTTTTGAAACCAATGACCGTTGAAACTTTGCACGATGAAACACTTGAATATCCGTACCTATATACCAAAAAAGGGGAGGTTCCCTTCTGGGACCACCCCCATATGTACGGATACAAGTTTCTCCCGAAAGATTATAGACCTGTTGCGACGATTGAAGCCGTATTATCCCTCTATGCTAGAAAGCGGATAGATGAAACTGACATCATGATCCTAAAGGTGCTCGGTGATGCGATATGCTGTAGTGAAGACCAACTGAGGCGCTACTTATCTACGAAACTAACAAGCTCTCAAACCTCTAAGCGTCTCGATAAGCTTCGAAAAATGGCGTTTGTCGAGCGGTGGAAGGTAAGGGTTCGAACCGATGAAGACCAAAGACCTCCCGCTCCGTTTGTGCTAGGTATAGCGGGTTATAAATTGGTAAAGCATTACTACAACCAGGACTTCTTTATGGACCCCAACCGATGGGATTCTTTAGGGGTAGGAGCTGTTCAACGGTATGTGGCGATGAATGAGTTTCGTTGTCGTCTGATAGAAGCAAAAGCAGCAGCAAGCTGGAAGTGGAATGCGCTTATCGCGAACAATAAGTTGATCAAGAAACCGATGGGTGTGGCAGAAGTGGTTACTCCGAAGGGACGATTGAACTTCCTGGTGGATCGACCACAGCAAAGCCAAAATTATATCGGATACCTAAAGGATAAGCTTCACAACTGGAGGAAAGTCTTTGAAAAACACGAGACTCTACCAGTCAGTGACTTTGCAGACCACGTTCCAACCGTTATCATCTTCGCTTCAACCCTATCGATGGCTGAACAGATTCACAAAGAAATCATGCTTGATACGTTCCCTTACATCGTCTGGTTTTGTATAGAAGAAGACGTTCTCGAAGAAGGGTTGGATAAAGCGTTCTACCGCCCGGTAAAAGAACAGTTGAGTCGATTCAAGCTAGATTTCTTAAAACGAATAAATGAAGAAAGAATTACAGAGTAAAAAAGGGGGAACTATGAATCAAGCTGTAGAACCTACTGTGATGTTTAAGCCGCTTCAGGACTTATGGGAGCATGATATCTATACCTTTCAACATTCACTACGAGTTGCAGATATTCTCAGAAGGTTTGGCGAGTTCCTGAACTTACCACCTATCGATCAAGAAGATCTATACAAACTAGGCGCATTGCATGACATAGGCAAAACGAAGATACCTAGAAATACACTGATTAAAACAAAGCAACTTACGAAAGACGAATGGGAAATGTTAAAAGAGCATCCCCTCGTCGGATACAATATGATGATTGGAGAAGGGTACTCAAGCAAAGTATTGAGTGGCCTTCTCTATCACCACGAAAATATGGATGGGTCCGGTTATCCGTTTGGGTGTGAAGGAACTCGGATTCCATTATTCGCAAAGATGTTACGAATCGTCGATACTTATGATGCTATGACTAATGAACGTAGCTATCAGAAAGCGTCTACCATTTCAGAAGCAATGGACGAACTTTTCAGTTTGAAAGGTCATTATTATGATCCTGACTTAGTAAAAGATTTTAAACGCATGCTAGTCCATAAGTTGGGAAATGATTCATTGACTATCAAACAGGCAAATGGTACGATTTTGACTAGGAACATCCTTTCTTAAAGTTTTTTAAACTTTGGAAAGAAGTCCTTTCTTACCTGGCCGTACACCCATTCGGCTAGGTATCTACATACTATTCTATTAAACTATGAAACGGGAATCCCCCGAAAATATCATGAGTGTCCTATTTTACTTAAGTAGGAAGTCACTCGTGACGTTTTCAGGGGATTTTTTTTATGGGGTGAAACGATGAAACAAGTGCTCTTAGCAATCGGAAACAAACATTATAGTGCCATTATCCAAAAACATCTGGAATCTGTTCCAGGGCGATTTAAAGTAGCAAGCCAGGAAGTCATGCATCACCGTTATCTTGATGAGCTACTTGAAGTTGAGGAACCAGACATTCTGATTGTTCACGATACCAACTTACCAAGTGACCAATCCACTAAAGAGGAAAGAGAAGATGAATGGATTTCCTTTTTCCAAAGAGTCCGAGCACATTACGATGACAGACTCCGGATAGTGTTCCTTTGTGAAAGGGAGAAGGGTGATCCTTTCCTCAGCTATCTTGTCAGTACCAACGTATTGGATATCTTCAATAGCCGCTCCATCGATATGGAAGCTTTTATCGAGCAACTCAGTGATGCTCCCCGGTTCAAACGTGTTGCAAAGTTCGTAACAAAAGATGTACCGACGGCTCCAGCTGACGAAGAGAACGAAGATGAGCAGACGGAAGAGTTAAAAGAAGAAGAGGGAACTCCTGACAGAAAGAAAAAGCCTACAGAGAAAAAGAAGAAGCCTGAAAAACCACCGCGTCCGATCGTGAAGAAGGAAGTAACAAAAAAGGTCGTGAGCGTTAATAAGCAAGTGGTTAAGCGGGATTTCAACATTCAAGTGAGTAATCAGGTTGAACGGATTGTTGGGGTACCCATTGAGAAGAAACTTGTAATGATAGGTAGCCATTTCTCCAGAGCAGGGAGCACGTTCATTTCACACCTATTAGCAAGACAATTGGCAAAGTTAGGGGTTAGCGTTTCTTACATAGAGAACCCTTATGCTACTTGTTATAGCTTTGACCGTTTTATCGGTCATGAAAGGACAAGAAACTACCGAAGTAAGTTTTTTCAGCTTACGAAGGACCTTAGCTTTATAGAAGACCTTTCATTCGATTGGGAAGTAGACGGCATTAATATGATAAGTCGCCATCCCTCAGAAGAACGAAATTATGATTTTGATGATATTCCGTTCGACGTATTCATTAAAGTAATCCTATCCGCTCCAAGTAACGTCACAATCATTGATGTAGGAACGGATTGGAACAAACCGATCTATCGAGATCTATTCGATATTGCGACCAATGCATACTTCATCGTTGAACCAGATATCAGCACGATTCAACACCTCGAAGACCCAGAGAATACCGCTACTTCTTATTTTCATGACTATATGGGGAATGAGAAAAGCCAGTTAATCGGGAACCGCTTTGACCCTGAACTACTGAATAATGAAATCATTCAAGAGCTTTATTCAAAAAAACTGATTACAACTATTCCATCCTTTCCAACAAAAGACGTGTTCGATGTTCAATATAAAGGGTCATTCTTAAATGATAAACGTCAATATATGAGACCTATCACAGCACAGCTTCACCCACTTCTAACACAGCTTCTACCGAAGGAGTTCATCAAATTGAAACAGCGTAAAAACGGGTTAGTAAAAGGAATATTTAATAAAAAAATATCAATTCAGCAAGCTTCCGAGGGAGGAAAATCATGAAACAGGGACTAAAAATCACATTTGGTATCTTACTCGCCTTAATCGTGATGGCTTTTACACCTATCTATGACATTTACATAAAAGACCGCATTGATAGTGTGGACGTTGTTGTTGTGAAGGCAGGCAAAGAAATACAACCGACTGAACCCATTACGGCTGAGAAGCTCCAGGTCGAAAGTCGACGAAAACAAGACCTTGTTGAAGGCACGATCTTAGCAAGTGAAATGAAGCAAGTTATCGGAAATGATGCAGGTCAACTGCTGGTCGGTAATGCGATTCTTTCTAAGGATATGGTCGACTATGACAATCTCGTACCTGATGAGAAGAACGGAGAAGCCATTCGCCCCATCGTAAGCGACATGATTTTTGCGATGCCAGGGTCCGTTCGACGTAAGGACACAATCGATATTTATCTCGTTAGCAACTCCCTTATCGGTCAATACGGAAATGATGAAAATGGAACTGCTACTTCTTCTTCATCTGATGAGAAAAAGAAGAATGTAGCGAAGGCTACGAAACTAACAAAGCCGTTTTTGAAAGATGTCAAAGTGGTCTATGCAAAAGACTCTTCCAATAAGGAAGTTGTCACAGACACCGAGAAGAAAGACAACAATGAGAGGTTAAATGCTACTGGAAATATCTCAGACCTAGAAGTGATCTTAAACCAAGAAGATTTTGAAAAGCTCATGAGTGCCGTAATTGAAGAAAAGAACAAACTATACATCACCTATAACTAGGGAGAAAGGAGACTAACCATGATTGTTGGGATCGTTAGTTTTGAGAGTAAGTTTAAAGAGCTGTTGCAAGCCCATGAAGAAGTCGAGCTAGCACCACTTTTCGATACTGTGAAAGAGGATAACAACACAAGCGTTAAATTGGATGCTCTCTTGCTTGATGGAAAAGCTGTTTCATATGATACATTGTCTTTTATTCGAGAAGTATATCCCGAGATACCAATCTTTTATAAATTGCACGAAATTCCAAGTCATATTCGAACCACGAACATTGAACGAATCTGTAGTGCTCATCACATCAAACCAATTCATGAAAATTACACGATAGAACAAGTCGTCGATGAAGTCTTCTCCCACCTTTGTGGAACGGAGAACTCTTCAAGTAAGCGCATTGTTAGTTTCTTTGGTACACATAGTGGCTCTGGCGTAAGCACTACAACATTTAATGTAGGAAAAGCCATTGCAGAGCGTATTCACGAGAGGGTACTGGTTCTTAGTTTAAATGCATGGGATCCAGCTGACTATTTTACAGAATACCAAGGGGCTTATCTTAACGACCTAAAAGTTGATTTGAAAACGCAGAATTTAACGCAAGCAAAACTTGGTGAATCCCTTCAACAGTATAAGAACTTATATCACCTTGCAGGAAACCGAGATATTAAGCTGCAACGTTATTACACGAATAATGAAATTGCTCATTTAATTGAAGTGGCTAAAGACATGTTCGACTTGATCTTAATCGATGGTGGTACTCACTTTGACACAGCTTGTGCCACACAAGCGTATGTATCGAGTAACCTACGTTTTCTTGTAACAAATCAAGATGATAAAGGGTATAGAGGGTATTTTCCTCACGTGTTCCAGCAATTAATAGAGCCTGCAGGAGGGAAGCGCTCCGACTTTATGTTGATCCTCAACAGGTACCAGACGAACATGTCACTCATCAACGAGAAGGACCTGGAGTCTGAGTTAGAAATGAACCGTATCGCAACGATTCCAGATATGGATATCTTAGGTTCGATGGCAATCCGCCAGAAGAAATACTTGTACGATTTGGCAGATGCTAAGTATAAGAAGGGGATTGATACCATCTCTAACCTAATCATTTCTGAAGGAGAGTTAACCGAAAAACCACTGGAAGAAGATGAACGCAAAGGAAAAGGGTTATTCGGACTCTTCGGTAAGAAAGCAGGTGTTTCTTAATGACGAAAGTTGTAGCGAAAGAAGACGAGAAGTACTGGCAGGAGCTAGATAATTTACTTGTTGATGAGAAACCTTATGACCCTAATGTATGGGTGAGTAATCAGATTGAAAAGCACGGTCTTTCTACAAAAGGCACAATTACGACTTACGCTCTTAAAAAGAAATTCAAAGATATCTGCACGATAACCAGAGAAGAGCTTGAAAAGATCTATGATAGTGAGCCGAGTGCTACGAAGTCTAAAGAGCAAGCTGAACAAAAGAAGAGAGAAGTCGAATGGGTAGACCTGCAGCATAAGGCTGTTATTGGAGATGAACAGTCTGTTGGCTACTTTATTAATAAGATTAAGCAGATTCTTTCAAATAAGAACATCACTTCAACGGAATACCCTGATTTCTACGCGAATTTAGAAGAAGCGATTTTCCATGAAGTATGGGGAGTGAGCATTCTTCAAAAGTGGGAGAAGTTCCCGCGAAGTGAAGCAGCTGTTATCCGAGGAACAGAGCTTTGGATCGATATAGATGGACAATTCGTTAGGCAACCAGAGCGCTTTGAAAATGAAACAGCTGTAGAGCGCGTGAAGAAGGCGTTCACGATGCGTACCAAAGATGTCGTAATCAATGAACAAACGCCTGAAGCAGAAATGGAAAGAGAAGATGGCAGTCGAATCACGATGCTTCAAAATCCAAGAGCAAAAGAAAACTACATTATGTTCCGTCGCTTCATCGTAAAGGATATTAGTCTCGTAGAACAAGCGAAACTCTCCACAATTAAAGAAGAGGATATCCCTATTTTTAAATCATTATCACGGACAATGTGTAACACCATATTCGCGGGCCGTGTTAGATCCGCTAAGTCTACATTTATGAAAAGCATGCTTCGTGAGAGAGACAGCAATTTCGTCGTAGCCGTTATGGAGAAGCACTTTGAGCTTGGATTAAGTGAACAGCTTCCTGACAGACTTTGCTTTGAAATACAGGCGAAGGAAGGGGATTTGCACCAGGCCGTTCCGAGACTTCTCAGAATGGAGCATGACTACATCGTCGTTGGTGAAATTCGAAGTCTTGAGACAGAGGGTTATCTGATGGCGTGTGAACGTGGTGAGCGTGGAGCGACCTCGACTTATCACTTAACGGATGTTGAGAATGTCGTTCCTCAGATTACCCGTCACTTACTGGATGAATTTCCGAACCGGAACTTCGAAAATGAGTTAGAGCGTGTGGCAAGAAACATCGACATCATCATCACCATGAGCGCGGAACGGGATCGCCGTCGTAAGAGAGTTGTCGGGGTCACAGAAATCATCTGGGATGCGGATACCCGAAAGCAAACAACAAATGAAATCATCCGTTATAGCAAAGTCACAGGAGAATACTATTACTCTTCTGCTATTTCACCAAAATTGCTCCATTTAATGGCCGAAGAAAACCTAGAAGAAACCAGGAACCTTGTTCGTCTCCTAAAATCGCGGGAGAAAACATCACCTATGAGCGAGTACAACAAGATTGCTGATCAGCTCTTACTCGATATTGTAGGAGACCTGTAATATGGATGAACTTCTACATTGGATATGGACCAATGGGGTGTTCTACACCCTGTATCTCTTGTTGATATTAATCGGTCTTTGGACGACCAAGACTATTATCGAAACTCCATTAAAAGAACGATACAGCCAGTGGCAATATCTGAACAGATTACGAAAAATCCGCTCAACTGAAAAGACAGCAAGCTCAGTTGAGTATGATAACAAGTTTCTAAAGCATTTATATCTCTTAATTAAAACGACTAGCAAGCAGAATACAGAGTTAAACGTTGTCTCCTTCCTGGTCACGACAATTTTGTTATTCATCTTCACGTTTATTATCGTCGTCATGAAATACCAGGATGGGTTTCTAGCATTAACACTTGGTGCTTTGATAAGCGCGATCCCTTATATGATGTTACATATCAAACTGCGTAAACTCCGCTATCTAATGGGAAATGAATTTCTCCCAATTGTTCACGCGTTAACGCAAAACTACAATGCAAACCACTACGATATGTATTACGCACTTAGAGAAACACAAAAGGGGATTGAAGACCCTAACCTTCGAAAAGTGTTGTTGAAGTTGGTATCTGATCTACAGGTTTCTCGTAATGAATCTGAGTTAAGAATGAGTGTTCAAGTCTTCGTATATACAGCGGGAACCAGCTGGGCTAAACGACTCGGTAACATTATCATCAAAGCCTATTTATTTGATGAAAACGTATTGAAGACGCTGCTGATCTTAACGAAGCAGATTGAAGATACAGAAGAAATGTTGGAGCAAGAAAAGTCTAATACTCTCGATACGGTATACAACGGCTACTTTACTCTCATCATTCTCTTTGCCTCACTCGTTCTTGGATTTTATGTATCGGGTGCTCAGGATTGGGTCGCCCTTCAATTTGAAAACAAGTGGAGCTTGCTCACTTTAACCTTGTCGAGCACAGGAGTAGTCTTCTCATTGATTATCTCTTCTATTATTAAACGACCTAAAAACGACTTGTAAGGAGGTGGGATATTGACAGAGTCATTGCTATTTAAATTCATGCCATATGTTTTATATGGGCTCACCTTTATCCTAGCCCTAACGTCAGGAAGACTAGTATATAGTGGTCTTTCCTCACAAACAGAGCGAATTCAAACACGGCTGCGAATCAAACAATCTGTTCGAGACAATCGAGAAAGAGTCATCGAATCCGTAAATCAATCCTCCTTAGAGGATCGACTACGCATCGCAGGGTATCCGCTCGGCATTAATGCTTTCAAATATTATATCTTTTTCACCATCGTCATCCTGTTCTTGCTTGGGAATTACATTTTCGTGCCCCTGATTATAACCGGCACGTACAAGCTCTTTGGAGCGCTGATCGTAACAGGGGTATTCATTGCTCTTCAACCCTGGCATCCATTACTCGTTGGGTATCTCTTGAAGCGAGTAACAGATTTTAAGCAAACGAAAAGGAATGCTGAGGTCTTTATGCTTTATGACTTATTGATGAACGAGCTAGACATGATGGAGCATACGAGAATCAATGCCTACAACGTGTTGCGTAATATTCAACCCTACTTCGAAACAATCAGTACACCGTTCAATAAGCTCCTCACTGGATGGAGTAGTGATGAAGGGCCTAGTAAGGCGCTCGATACTTTTTCAAAAGAACTAGGTACAAAAGAAGCGCGAACGCTTGTTAGTGTCTTAAAGACATTGGATGAAGTAGAACGCTCGACAGCACTCCAATCACTTCGAGGGATGAATGATATGTTTGCCAGAAACCAGATCGAGAACTACAGAAGACGTCGGAAAGTGACGACCGATTTTGCGTCACTTCCTATTAAAATCACACATTTCTTAATCATCCTCAACTTCCTTATCGTTATCGTCGTGATGGTAGATGTGATTATGAGCAAAACAAGCACGTATTAAGCTTCTTATTCAAGGGGGTGGAAAGATGAACACAACATTGTCTACGTTTATGAAAATGGCGGTTACCGTTGTTGTGATCGGCTTGTTGGTGTACGGTGCATTTTATGAAAAAATGGGCGGCGTTTCGGACGGTATAAATACGTATATCGAAAGCAATTAAGTCAATTACTCGGAGGGGGGTCATAAGTGAATAAATCACTTTCTACCTTTATGATGATCGCAGCCATTGCGGTTATATTATCTATTCTTGTCAGCAGTACGTATAACAGCTTATTCAATAAAAATGATGACCACCAAGAAATCATTGAAGACAATTACAATCTAAAAATCAAAACTTAAAACGGGGGAATTAATCATGAATCAAACGCTAAGTACATTTTTAAAATTCGGAGTTACAGCACTAGCAATTGGCATTATGCTTTTCGGAGTCGCTTTTACAATGGTCGATAAGGAAGCAGGGGAGTATGAAGACCAAATCGATTCAGTAACTGCTGACCTACCATCTTCATCAAGTACAACACCTTAAATCGAAATGGTAAGAAACCCTATTTTGTAACAAAGCCATGAAACTACCAAACTATTAGGAGGAATTAATCATGAATCAAACACTAAGTACGTTTTTAAAATTTGGAGTAACGGCACTAGCGATTGGAATTATGTTATTTGGAGTTGCCTTTACAATGGTAGATAAGGAAGCAGGCGAGTATGAAGCTCAAATCGATTCTGTAACCGGAGATCTTCCAGCTTCATCAAGCACGACACCATAAAACGCCATATCTGGGAGGGCTTAGCCCTCCTTTATTAAAAAAGAGGGGGGATTTACCTTGTCTTCTACACTCGGTAAGTGGATGACGCTCATCATCATGGCCAATATTATGTTCGCGCCCATTCTTGCATATATTGATAGTTTACATAGAGAAGCAGTAGAAGTAGTGTTGCAAGAAGGTGCAAAGAAAGCTGCGATCGAAGGACGCTTCACGAATAGCTTAATCACGGATATGAAACAAGAGCTCGTAGATAATTATAATTTCGATAAAGATGAAATCGTGATCAATGCAACAACTTCTCAGAAAAACAGAGATGAGTACATCGAAGCGAGTATCGAGGTTCCGAGAGGTATTATTTTCGTTTTCAATATCTTTAATCCAGGTCCGAATACCATTAAGAAGAACACTAGAGTTATGAGTGAATATATAGGATAGGAGTATTCGATAATGGCACAATCTCTTAAAGTCATGTTCCTCATTCTTGTGTTTGCAGGTATTATGGTAATGCAATTCAATTTAGATTCGGATCGTACTTCTACAAGGCAGCTAAAGAATGCCATGGAACTAGCCGTACATGATGCAGCCCTAGCAATAGATGAATCGGAGTTATCGCAAGGTAAAGTGATTTTTGATGAATGGGAAGCCGTAGAAAACCTTCAAGCTAGTTTAGAATCAAATCTTGAACTGGAATCAGGAGCTGGGTATGTTTACTTTCCTAAAGAAGGTTCCTATTACCAGGAACCATTCTATGTTGAACACTTAGAATTCATTGATGATGACGATGGCGCATTTCCACAAGTCTACTCGAATCCTAAATATGACATTCTTGATACCTTAAATGGTCCTAGCATCATCGCAGTTGTTTCTACAAAGAGCCCCCGATACTTTGCGGGTGAGGGCATAACAATAAGAAAAGCGGTTGTATATGAGTACTTTAATTAATTTATAGATACATTCATACAGCCTTTTTTATTGTTAATATATAAGGTTTGATTTAATTCTCTAGGTTCATTGTCAGTCATATGTATTTTTAAATTATTAACATGGATCTTATAATCGAGGTCACCATTGTTAAAGTTATTTAAATTGACACCCGCGATGTTTTGTTGGAAAATTCTAATTAGTAGTGATATGAACATAGGAGGATAAATCATGAATATTTGGAGTGCATCTAATGGAGAAGATACATATAAATTACCTTTTACTAGTAAAAAGGAAATCGAAGAAGTCGAAAAGCAATTAAATAAAAAATTACCTAATAGTTACAAAAAAATTATTTTAAAGCAGAATGGAGGTTTCCTGGACTATAATGCAGTTATAACTGAAGGTAACGATATTTTAGAGATTGATCATATTTATGGTGCAGGAAGTCCTGGATTATTTGATTCTGATGATTTTATTAATGAATGGCAATTACCAAAAAATATCCTTGTATTTAGCGGGGAAGGAAATTATTGGTTTGCTTTAGATTACAATACAGATATTCCTTCAGTAATATACATTGATCCTGAGGCTGATAATGTTATTAAAGTAGCAAAAGACTTTAAAGGATTCCTCAAAAAGCTTACTAATCACGACTTTTCTGAGGATATACAACAAGAATGGACTATAAAAGAGGCAAATGAGATACTATCAGGAGATAATAGTGAATTAATAGAAGAAGTTTTATTCAGTATACAATACAATCAAGATTTTCAATGGTTATTCCAAAAAATGTTAGACCTCTCGAAAAGTTCAAGTTTATTAGTTAGAGAAGCTTTAGTAAGTATGATTAGAGATAATTCTGATATGTATTTATACGAATCGACTACCTCATCAAAAAAATTACTATTACAGACAATTGAAAACTTATCAAATGATAGAAATGTTGACATTGTAGAGGAAATCAGAGAAATAAAAGATAATCATAATTTGTAAGTTTATACCCTATATAAAAAGAGAGTGGAAATGTAACCGGTTCTGTTTTCGAGTACAAAACTTTAAACCTCATATAAAATGGAGCACCAAATCACATTGGATTTGGTGCTCTTCTTTTTTGGTGGTTTCTAAGAGGTTACACAGCTAAAACTTGTATAGGATATAGCACACTAAATGGACCGCTTACAGAACTTTTTGTTCTTCACAAAATGATGTGTTAAATGAGAGACCATTTAAGCTAACAAATATAGAAGGAAAGTTGAATAAGCACGGTGAAGTATAGGAAGTGTTTCATCAGTTAAAGGGCAGGATTGTTGAAGACTCAGTTTCGAGATAACACTATTATCAATTTTGATAGTTGAGATTGAAATTGAAATGACAAAGGTATGTTGTATTGTGGAATTATACATAAATTAGGAATAGATGTATAATTTAGGTGGTGCAAGCACTCATTTATATACTAATAAATAAATTAGCTATTCCTCTGAAGGCTTTAATACTTAAATTAAAATTAATTACTTGCTAGGGAGTGACTTTTTTTATGTGGAAAGATAGCGAAACTGAATTAGATTATTTAGATTTTGATCATCTGATTGGTTTGGTAGATGAACTTATACTAGATGAATCTCTATTGCCTTCGAGTATAGGAGTATACGGCGATTGGGGGAGTGGTAAATCAAGCTTGATTCGGATGAGCATGAAAAAAGCAGAAGAAGTTGATGGAACGGTTTGTTTAATCTTTAATGGTTGGCTATTTGAAGGTTACGAAGATGCAAAAACAGCCCTAATGGGAACCATACTAGATAAAATTCAAGAGAATCAAGAACTTACCGAAAAAGCTAAGAAGTGTTTAGGTGGGTTATATAAAAGTATAGATAAATTTAAACTAATAAAGAGTGGCATTAAATATACAGGGGATATGTTACTAACTGGAGGAGTCGGGACAATAGTTGATTTGACTGTCAAAAATGTAATTGCAAATACTAAACAAAAAACTTCAAACTTGGCTGATGAAGTTTCAGGACTAGATTTAGAGAAGATAGTGACTTCGATTAGGGATGAACTTGATAACAAAGAAATTCGTCAAGATATCAAAGAATTTCAAAAGAACTTTGCTGAGTTGTTGGAAGAAACTAAAATAAACCGGTTAGTAGTCTTTATTGACGAGCTAGATAGATGTAGTCCAGATACAATATTGGATACCTTAGAAGCTTTAAGGCTATTTTTGTTTACAGGTAGAACTGTATTTATTATTGGTGCAGATGAGAGACATATTTCATATGCAGTGCAAAAGAAATTTGATGAAATCGAGGGCCAGCAAATAAATATTGGTAAGGAGTATTTAGAGAAGATAATCCAATACCCCATAAGGATCCCAAGACTAAGTGATAGAGAGGTTGAATTTTATATAAATTGCCTACTTTTTGAAAAAGAGTTAGAAGATGAAAAATTCACAAAAATAATCCAATTTTTGCAAGATGAAAAGAGTAAAAACTTTTTGGAATTCGATTTGACATATGAATTAATTGCTGAAAAATATCCTGACGAAGCTGAAAAAATTAAGGATAGTTTAATAGTTGCAAGACAATTATCTGATGTGTTGGCTCAAGGTTTAAATGGCAATCCAAGACATTGTAAGCGCTTTTTAAACTCATTAGTTATGCGAGAAAAAATGTCTGAAAAAAAGAGTGTAAATTTAGATAGAAAAATATTAGCGAAAATCATGCTTTTAGAATACTTTAAACCCTCATTATTTAAAAAGATTGCGGAACTTCAAAGTTTAGAGAATGGGAAACCTAACGATTTAAAATTATTAGAACTTAAGGAGATAGATGAAAACAGTCCTTTAAAAGTTTGGAAAGATGATGCATGGGTTCAAAACTGGTGTCAACTAAACCCACCGCTAAAAGACGTTGACTTAAGGGGATATTTTTATTTTTCTAGAGATTCCTTAACTGAAAAAATTAGTTCTTTGAATAAAAAGTTAAGTCCTATTGCACAAGACGTATATAAGAAATTGATTAGCAAGTCCGACATTCAAAGAAACTCAGCGATAGAAAATGCTATAGAATTAAATGATTATGAGGCTACTGAGATACTGCAAAGAATTTTTACCTTTATGATTAGTGAAACTACGATGGATAAAGATTTATTAAGGTCATACTTAGAATTTGGTAGCACAAGAAAAATTTTATATACGCAAGTAATAAATGATCTTGATTCTTTACCTGGAGAAAAAATCACTATTACCTTAGTACCTAGCATTTGTGGTTTTATAAAGAAAACCAAACAACAAAGTGTATTTGAAGATACAAAACAAAAGTGGATTAAAGATAATCCTGCTATTAACAAAGCAATAGAAACCAATTTACGAGAAGGGTGAGGCAATAGATGGGAACTTCGAGTATTTATAATGGTCCCAAAGACAAAAATCCTTTATTACCAGAAGGGTTTGAGGATGAATATGATCCAAATGAACAAGATGAAGTTGATGATCAACAGCCATCATTGGACTATCCTTGGCAGGCTACAAAAAAATCAATATCACAATTCATTAATGGGAATTCACAAAATAAAGGGAGAATCGCAAGAAACTATGTAAAAGCTCTAGGTGGAGCAAATAATGCAGCTGAAAGTGCAAGAGCTGGAAAGAGTTCAACAATTTCATTAGGTAAATTTTTAACAGATATAATTACAGATGGAATTGAAAAAACTCTTAATAGATTAGAAGTTGAGTTTCGTGGAAAGAGTGTTGAATCCTTATTTTCTGAACTAGTGAATGTAATTGCAGTGGATTCAACTACTAAAGAGGATATAGCTGCAAAAAATGCATCTATGGAAGCCCTCTCGGAACTTTATGGTTTTCTTGAACAAAATGAAATGGATATCCGCCAGTTAGAAGAGATGGATGAAAACCTTATTAATAAAGTTATGAAAACCTTTGTAGATAGTTATTTAATTGAGCGTTTATTAAAAGATTTACATAGTAGATTTGAAAAATATGCAGAAGATATATCTACTGCTATTACAAAAGAGAAAGAGGTAAAAGAATACATTAGTGAATCAGTAGCAGTAACATTAGACCAAGTTCGTTTTAATAACTTCGACTATAGAAATAAAAATATTGATCAGATTGTTGAAGGAATCTACAGAGATTGTTATGAAGTACTGGAGGCCTATATATGAGTGAAATTCAGGTAGTAGCTAGGATAGACAATGAAGATGATTTTACCGTCAATAGTCAAGCTATCAACTATGATCTTCATGATAATAAAACATTTACTTATACTTTTTGGAATAATGACTATTGTAATTTTCCAAAATTCTTCTCTAAAGGTGGTTTGGATTTATTTTACATTTCACTAATTGTCTTTGGAATTGACAGAATTATTCCACGAGATAAAGCTGATGATTGTTGGTCAAGAGATTTAAAAGTTTATTTACCAGTTCTTAATATTAACAAATGGAATGAAAATAAAAGTCTCCTTGAAAAGCTTTTGAACTTCTTGAGTGGGGATAACTGGGAATTTGAATTTAGAGAAAGAAGTTATACAGAGTCTGAACTAAAAGTTAAGAATAACATGGAAAGCTCTACAATTGACAAGAATGACATAAGTACAATTTGTATGTTCTCAGGTGGATTAGACTCTTTTATTGGTGGTATTGATCTAATTGAACAAACTGATATACCTGACATCTTATTTGTAAGTCACTATGGAGGGGGGAAAGGGGTTATTGAATATCAAAAAGCTCTAAAAAATAGTATTATTACAGAATATAATTTGAGCCAAGATAATTTCAAATCTTTCTTTGCAATCGCTAAGAATGGTGTTGAAGATACTACTAGGACAAGGTCATTCATGTTTTTTGCTCATGCAATAGTTCTAGCTACTACTATGAATAAAAAGGTTGAGTTAATAATTCCAGAAAACGGTTTGATTTCTTTGAATATACCGTTGACCAAATCGAGATTAGGAAGTAGCAGTACTAGAACAACTCATCCTTATTACATGGAACTATTAAAATGCCTCATAAATAATCTTAATATAGATCTTGATATAAGAAATCCTTACCAATTTAAAACAAAAGGTGAGATGATTCTAGAATGTAAAAACATCGAGTTCTTAAAGAGGAATATTGGAGATACAATGTCTTGCTCTCATCCTGATCAAGGCAGAATGAACGGAGAAACTATTACATCGCATTGTGGTTATTGTTTACCATGTGTAATTAGAAGAGCCTCTATAAAAGAGGCAGAAATTCCAGAAACAAGCTCGTATAGAGATTTAGATTTTACAAGCGGACCAACTGCAAAGACTAGCTATCTATCTTATAAGATAGGTTTACAAAAATTTGATGAAAAGTTTTCGTTTTTGAAAATTCAAAACTCAGGACCTGTTACTTCAAATATAGAAGATTTTATAGGAGTATATAATAGAGGAATGAAGGAATTAAAAGACTTATTGGAGGAGTTTAATGAGTCAATTTTATCATGATAGTCATGTCCACCTTGACCTTTATAAAAATCCGGTAGATATTATATACCAAATTAATAAAAATAAATCGTACACTATAGCAGTTACAAACCTGCCCTTCCTCTATAAAAAGGCAATAACCACCTATCCAAAAACTAAATACATTAGATTTGCGGTTGGTTTTCATCCAGAATTAGTTGGTAAATTCCCCGAGCAAATTCCAGAGTACTATAACTTGATTAATGAAAGCAGATTCATAGGTGAAATCGGTTTAGATTTTACAAAGGAAAACATTATTTACAAGCAATCACAATTGGAAGTATTTACACGAACCGTTGATATTTGCAATAAATTTGGTAATAAAATATTAAGTGTTCATTCAAGAGGAGCAGCTAGTAAAGTTATAGAAATTATTGGTTCAAAGTTTGATGGGCAAGTTATTTTACATTGGTTCAATGGGAACATCTCAGATTTGAAAAAAGCTATTGATAATGGTTATTTTTTTTCAATAAATATGAATATGTTAAGGACTGCAAATGGTCGAAAAATAATTAACAAACTTCCTTTAGAAAGGATTCTTGTTGAAAGTGATGGTCCTTTTACTAAGTCTTTTAAACATAATTACAATGTTTCTTCTATAAAAGAAACTATAATTGAGATTGCCAAAGTTAAATCAATTAACATAGAAGATTTAAATATTATTTTAAAGGACAACTTTAAGAGGTTGCTTAACTAGGAATGTTGTAAGATTCTTTTTAGTAATGATTATGAATTTGATGCAAAATACAAAGGTTAGAATTCATCTTTTATATCACTATCATGGGTTGAATTCCTAACCTTGTTTATTCAAGAAAAGGGAGCGTTAGTCTAGAAGGGATTACGCTTCTTTTTGTTTAATTATGAAAGTGGGCTGGATCTCAGAGATTGCTATTTTAACTACTGAAAGTGAGGATTGAAAATTGAAAAATAGAATTTCCTTATTAGAACAAGTTCGTTCTATTGCGCAATTGGGGTTACGCTATACAAGAGACCCTTACGATATTGAAAGGTATGAAAAGTTACTAGAATTGGCAAGTGAAGAATACTCTGAAATAAGTGATATTAAGGAAAGCATAGTTCTGGAAAGGTTTAAGAATGAACTTGGGCATATCACACCAAAAGTGGGTGTGAATGGTGTCATTTTTTCATCTGACAAGAAAATACTTTTAGAACGTCGAGCGGATGATGGAACGTGGGGAATTATCGGCGGGTGGTGTGATGCGGGGGAGAGTCCCCAAGAATCCCTAAAAAGAGAGTTTCTAGAAGAAACAGGACTAAATATTGAGGTCCAAGATTTAGTAAATATATTTACAAGAAAACCAGAAGATTTTGGGCAGCCTCATACATCCTATCATCCTCTTTTCATATGTGAAACAATTGACAGAAGTCTTCAAACATCAATAGAAAGTTTAGAACTGAGGTTCCATAACCTTTACGAAGTAGAAAACTGGCATGCAGATCATTTTGAAATGGCAAGAGAAGCATATAAGTTTATAGGCAATTATTAATTTCTGTATTCAACTAAAGGGAGCACTTAATAAATAAGCAGCCTAACTGGACCAATACACAAAGGTGGTTTTCATTATGTCTTATCCAAAACATTCTCTATCAGCTGGAGCTGTTGTGTTAAATGACGAAGGAAAGATCTTACTTATTAAAGGTCCAAGAAGAGGGTGGGAATTCCCAGGCGGAATTATTGAAAATGGAGAGACCATCCAGCAGGGAATAATAAGAGAAGTTAAAGAAGAAACCGGAATTGATATTGAATTAAAGAAGTTTTGCGGTATTTATCAGAATCTAGATGCTAGTGTTTGTGCAACATGTTGGCTTGGCAAAGCAATAGGTGGAGAAATCCGTACTAGTAGTGAGAGCTTAGAAGTTGGTTTTTACACCTTAGAAGAAGTGTCAACGATGGTTACCTGGCCAAACTTCTTGGAAAGAATTTTAAAGATTCTTAATGAAGAAGAACACCCATTTTGTGAGGCATTTTAATCGTTTATATTCAATAAAAGGGAGCGTTGATCTAAAAGGGTTGATGGAAGAACCAGGAGGGAATTAATGAAGAAAAAACTATTGATTATGATGCTACTTTTAATAGCTCTATGTGCCTGTTCAACTAACGAATTAGAAAATGTTGAAACAGTAAAAGCGAGCTATTGGATCGGAAATGAAGAATCTCCAGGAGAAGTAGTGTTTGATGAGTACCAAGAGGTAGGAGTATTCATTAATGCTACCACTAATGCAAAAGAATTGGATGACCAAAAGTTTATTAAAACCCCTCCGTTATTGACCTATGAACTTATTGGTGAAGGAAGCAATAATAAATCATTTCATCTATGGATTACTGAAGATGAAGAAGGATTCATACAAAGTCTTGTGCCACAAGATAGTCAAACTTACCGATTGGAAGAAGATACGGTAAAAGACCTAACAAACATATTAAAAAAACAAGAGAACACTTCCCTTCTAACAAACATCGAGTTCGAGGATTAAATTTAATTTGAAGTATTCCTTTAAAGGGAGCAATTCTCTCGTAACAACAGACTATCAGTAAGATGGAATGGAGATTAATTAAGAATAATTGGAAAAATCATTGACTATACCAAGCAATTTAATTATCCTATTAAAGGAAGTTAGTTTCAGAACTTTGGAAGGGGAGATATTTTATGGAATTTACATATGATCGTGACTACTCATCAAATTATAAATTATCTCTCTTTCTATTTAAGAACTAAAGGTATTTTGCCTTTGGTTCTTTTTTTATACTATAAATTAGGAGTGAAAAAATGTACAAACGAATATTGATTAAAATTAGTGGTGGCGCACTTGGAGATGAAAATGGTAATAGTTTTGGCAGTGAGCAATTAAGTCATATAGCAGACGAAATCCTGTCGGTCGTGAATGCGGGTGTAGAGGTATCTATAGTTGTTGGAGGCGGAAACATATTCAGAGGGAATTTAGCTGATACGTGGGGAATCGATAGAGTAGAAGCAGACAACATAGGTACACTGGGGACTATCATTAATAGCTTGATGTTAAGAGGTGTACTAAAGAGTAAAACAAATAAAGATGTACGTGTTATGACATCAGTTCCAGTAACCTCAGTAGCAGAACCCTATATCCGATTGAGGGCAGTACATCATTTAGATAAAGGGTATATCGTGATATTTGGTGGTGGAAATGGACAACCCTTTGTAACGACTGATTATCCTAGCGTGCAACGTGCAATTGAGACGAATAGCGATGCGATTTTCGTTGCTAAGCAAGGCGTTGATGGGGTTTACACAAGTGATCCTAACCTTGATAAAGACGCCAAGATCTACAAGAACTTAAACTATAATGATGTCATAGCACATAATCTTAAGGTTATGGATCAATCTGCCTTACTTCTAGCAAGGGATCATAAATTACCTGTACATATTTTTGATTTTAATGAGTCTGGTACGATGAAAAAGCTTTTAGAAGGTAATCAAATTGGTACTACAGTAACCCACCATGAAACCTTACAATAATACAGTGATATATTGGCATAGAGGTAAATACGCTTGTTAAATATAAGTATTGAAACTGTGACCCAAGAAACTCAGCTAGAAGTTAAGGAATTAATTTTAGAATGTCTCAGCGAGTATTTTACTGAGCTGAACTTGAATCTAAACCAAGATTTGAACAACATAACCAAGACTTATTCTGATTTTAAGGATTTGTTTATCTTAGGGAAAATTAATGATGAAATTGTCTGTACCGGTGCTTTGTATAAAGAGACTGATAGTGTCGCTCGTATTTGCAGAATGGCTGTTAAAAAAGAATATCGTAGAAATGGACTTGCGAAGAAAATTTTAATTCATCTAGAACAAGAAGCAAAAATTTTGGGTTATGAAACCATAGTAATTGAAACAACAGTGGGATGGAGTAAACCTATTGAGTTATATAAGGCTTTTAATTATGAAATTATTAAACAAACAAATAATGAAGTTCATTTCCACAAATCACTCTAACCGTCCGCTTGAAAAATTGAGTTATGTTCCACTATCTCAAAATATTACAAGCCCATTCCCAATAAAATTGCGATAAGTCATCCGATACAAGAAACTATCAACGGAGGTTATTATGTTAAGTTATAAAGATACAACTAAAAGAGTGGTCGATAGTTGCACAGAGACGGCAATTCTTTCTGTAGGAGCAACAGAACAATTTGGACCATATCTACCTATGCACTTAGATACTTTAATTGCCGAAAAATATGCTGAATCATTTGGTGAAGTATTAAATGCTTATGTATTACCAGCAATCCCATTTAATACTTCCGAAGAACATGCAAACTGTAAAGGTACTGTTACAGTGAGCCCGAATGTTCTAACTTCAATGTTAGAAGAGATCATTATAAATCTTACTAAACAGGGTTTTAAAAAGTTTGTCTTATGTAATGGTCATGGCGGTGCATATTGGGAAGCTGCATTTGTTAAACATATGAATTTTAAATACCAAGACATATTATTAATCACTACACATCGGCATTTAGCTTGGGAAGATGCCTTAAAAGAGGCGGGTATTGAAGGATTACAAGAAAGGCATGGGGGATTTTTGTCTGTATGTACGGCTATGTGGTTGTGTCCTGAATTAGTAACGATCGAGTCTATGGGGTCTAATGTCCCTAAAGAAAACAACAAATTTGCTGATTACATCTTTTGGGACAAACTAACGAAGGATGGTTGTTGGGGAGAGTTTAGGGACAATGAATACTCTAATGATCAGCTTGCTAGAATTGGGGAGACCTTCTGGACAACTTTTATATCAAAAAGAGGGGAGAAATTACAAGAGACTCTTGAAGAAGCTTATCGTTTAAAGATGACTTGAATGATTGGATAATAGATCTATACTTTCTTCCACAATCGGGAGCGGTGAACTAAAAAGGTGTACGTTCTTTTAAATTAAACATCTAGTAGCACAACAAATAATATTGACTAAATATGGTAAGTGGCATATAGTTGAATAAAATTCAAAATATTTTGTGATGATGAGGACGATGGTTACTACTACCGGATATCAGAGAGGGAAGAAAATGGTGTGAACTTCCTATCGCAGCGTAGTGACTTACCACCTTTGAACTGTATGGATGAAAAGAATAGTAGTCTATACCGTGTAGCGCGTTAAAGCTTACCGAAGCCATTAGTGTAGTATGTAATGGGAATTTGGGTGGAACCACGAGATAACACACTCGTCCCTCTGTTAGAGGGATAGTGTGTTTTTATTTTGTTGAAAGGAGCAGTTACATGGAAGAGTTGGTCAGTGTTGTTCGATCTATGGACAATGAATTTGGGATAGAACAGTTTGGGATAGACCCTGCTTTTAGTAGGTTCATACCTCAAGTCTACAAAAATAATGTAGATTGGAAAAATCTATTTGAGCCTAAGTTTACAACGTTATTTAATGGATTGATGATTAGAGGGAATCCCACAGTTGAAAATCTATTTCTAGCTGTCTTCCCAACAAATGATGTTTTAGAGCAATTCATTGAGGAAGGGCAATCTGGTGACATGTTATTCATGCATCATCCTCTATTAATGGAATGCGGGGATCCAAATGGTAGGTGGGGAAGAGGTTTTCTTCCAATTGATGAATCTTTGTTAAATAAAATAGTAAGCAAAGCGTTATCAATATATACTTGTCACGCTCCCTTGGATTTCCATAGAAAGCTTGGAACTAGTCGAGCCATTGCGGAAGCATTGAAAGTAGATATAACCGAGCGGTTTATTCATAGTGAAAATCACGGTGATATAGGAATAATAGGAAACATTCATACAACTGATACAGATAGCTTGATTAATGAACTGAAAATAATATTTGATATCCCCTATGTAGACTTTGAAGGGGGAAAAAATAGTGTGAAGAAAGTGGCTATTGTCGCAGGCTGCGGTGATAAAACAAAGTGGATGCAGTACGCTGAAGGTAAAGGAGTAGATGCTTATATTTCTGGAGAAATTCATTGTCATATCGATAATGATTACGGTAGAAGTAGATTTAAAGAGGTTGAAAGCTATGCAAAGCATACCAATTTGTCTTTAATCGGAGTTTCACATTCTGCTTCCGAGTATTTAGTTAAGAAAACCTTATTGTATCAGTGGTTTGAAAAAGAATTCAATTTTAACAGTATAAACCTCATTCCCCAGAGAAAATGGTGGCTCTAAAAAGAGGATTTGGAAGTATTATCTTTCTAAGAAAGTTTTCTTGAAATCTAGTATTGAGCTAAAGGGGGATGTAATGAATCAATATAGAGAACAACTTAACTGTATATCAGCGCATATTACTGAATTGATAAATGACCAAAAGAGTGTAGGTTTAAGTGTTGCTATTGTAAAAGATTCAAAAATTATTTACTCAGAAGGTTTTGGTGCCTCTCAGATTATCCCTCAGCAGCTTCCGATTGATGGTGAAACTAGAATGAGTATCCAGAGTATTTCTAAGAACTTTGTGGCTCTCTCTATTATGCAGCTGGTTGAGGAGAACGTAATTTCTTTGGATGATACGGTAGTGAAATATCTGCCTTACTTCAGAACTAAGGATAAACCCCAGAGTGATACAATTACGATACGTCAAACATTGTCCCACACGGCAGGGTTTCCGTCGAACTTGGGGATAGCCAACATGATCGCTCCAAACGTAAAAGAAATATTTTCAGATACACCAACCGAATTTCAAGAAGCGCTAGATTATTATAATCTTACTGAAGAAGAGATTAAAAGAGTTAGGACGAGAGAAGATGTCACAAGATGGTTTGAAAAGGTTGCGCTGGATTATCCAGTAGGAGCTGGGTGGAATTATTGTACAGATTCCTATGTAATACTAGCAGACTTGATCGAGAAAGTTACGGGTTACGAATGGGAGGCGTATCTTCAAGAAAAAATCCTTTCTCCACTGAATATGAATCGAACAAATAGCGATGCACTCATAGTTGAAAAGGATAAGAACAGCGCCAGGTACTATCTGGGTGAGGAAAAGGTAGAAACGCCATTTCCTATAAATCCAATTTCAGCTCCAATTGGTTACTTGTATTCAACTGCAAATGACTTAGGGAATTATTTGATTTTCCATTTGAATAAAGAATCGCCTATCTTACGTTCAGAGTTAGTTGACGAAATGCAAAACCCTATTCATCTTGTCAGCAATGAATGGAAATTCCGTAGTAATGTAAGAAGCTATGGCCTTGCATGGTTTACAGATACATATAAGGGATACAGAATTGTTGAACATGGCGGTGGTCAATTAGCTGTAAGATCGTTAATAACAATGGTTCCTGAACTTGATTTGGGAGTCGTTGTGTTGTTGAACTTTGATGGGACTATGCATCATGAGATTTGCGATAAAATTATCGATACTTTTATTGATTTCTAATCTTAAATCTCGAATTCAAGTCTTCAACTAAAGGGAGCATTAATGTAAAGCCTAATTATTCTATGAGGAGTGAAGTGCGATGTTTGTAAAAGTGTATGAATATCATATTCACCAAGAAAGCATAGAAGAGTATTTCCGTATTCAACAAAAAGCGGGAGAAATCTATGAAAAGTACATCGACGTTAAAACCACTTACTTACAAAGCAAAGAAGATCCTTCAAAGTGGATGGAAATTGCAAAATACGAAAGTGAAGATGCTTATCGAAAGGGAATGGCACTAATAAATCAGGAAAAGGAGATTCAAGAACTATTTAAGTCCTTCGAAGGCATCCTTTTATCTGAGAAAAATGGGGTTAAAGATGAAGACTTCTTGGACATAAGAGAGTTATCAAGATCTTGATCACAATCGGGAGCTTTGTAGTAAAGGATAGTTTCCCTTGAGCGTACAATTCTTGACTATAAAGTAATGTATTTGGGGGTTGCTTTGCATTGACTGATAGTAAATGGGCTGTTTTAATTAATTTTCTTGCAGCGACAGGTATTCTAATTAGCTTCTTTGTTTATGAACCATATTTATATGTTCGAATAGTAATATTAACCTTTGCCATGACTGAGCCTTTATTACTTCTTTATCGCAATAAATTTAAGAATATTAGGCTCTGGTTTTGGATGTATTGTAGTCTCATCCTATTTGGAGTAGTTTTTTCGCTTACATTAGATAATGAGGTTATTATTACTGAAAATACGCTTTATATCTTTGTCTTCGTAATCATTCTTTTAATTTCTACTTATAAGTCGTTGTTTAAACCAAACAACCTAAATGAAAATTAGTGCTCAACAATAGAGAGCGATAGCTGCACTTTGGCTATCGCTAGTTGTGCTAACAGTGCAGGATTGTTGAACAGTAAGCAATGAACAATAAGGGGGTAAAAAATGGATTGGGACACATTGCCTAATTGGTTTTGGGTAATATATTACTTGTTTTTATTAACAACATTAGGAACAACTATATACAGCGTTGTGAAAAGGAAAATGAAAGGTTTGTCAATTGTAGCCATTCTGTTCACTGTTATAGTTCCAATAATTGGTTTTATAAATAGTATTGGTAGAGCAGAAGGAATAAATGAGTTTGAACATTTAGTTAGTCAATTACAACAAGGTGCTTTATGGTCATATTTCACAAGTATAGGTTATTTGTTTCTGTTATTATGGTGGGTTTTGTTCCTATTCAAAAGCAGAGTAAACTACACTTCTTATTAAATTAACTCGGAGCATATCAGAAATACCTTTAGTCTTTTATTCCGAAGAACAAATCACTTCAATTTGAACAACCACTATTAGCTGAAGGTAAGGGGGGATTAACTTTTATGTACGGCGAAACTGCGGAAATACAAAAAGAAAATGATTTTATTAAGAATGGAAAAGTCACTACTTACTATGAACTTCACCGTCCTAAAGGTAATAATGATAAGACGCCATTAGTGTTACTTGCAGGAGGACCAGGGCTATCATTTACTACACTGACCCCATTATTAAAACTAGCAAAGGATAGACCAGTTCTCGTATATGACCAAATCGGGAGTGGAAAATCCACAAGGTCAAATAATCTAAACTCGTTGACCTTATCCGTATTTATAGACCAGTTCGAGTATTTAATTAAGAGATTAAATATAGAGAATTACCATTTGCTTGGACATTCTTGGGGCTCAATATTAGCTGTTCAAACCGCATTAAAACATCCTAATGAAACAAAAAGTTTAATTTTACATAGTGGAGTAGTAGATTTCCAAAATTGCTTAGAAGAAAGAAAAAAGGTGGAGAAAAGTAGTCCTGAAGGAAATGGGAGAAAAACGAGTACATACAACTCAAATTATTGTAGAGTTCCTTATCCTAACTATTTATTAGAAGCTCTTACAGATAAAGATCATAGAACTAACGAGTTGATTTGGAACTCAAAATTGAATCCTCAAATGTACCATTATGATTCTACAAGTGAATTAGAAAGAATTGGTTGCCCAGTTTTAATTACTAGCGGTAGATATGATGGGATTTCAGTAGGTCAATCTGAAAAGTTTTCTGAGGGGATATCAAATAACAAACATATCGTATTTCAACATTCTTCACATTATGCTCACGTTGAAGAGGAAGAAAAGTTTCTAAAAGAAGTACGGCTCCATCTAATGGAAATAGAAAACCAAAATTAATAGTTATGATTTGATGCTTATTCAATTATATCGGAGCGTTGACCTAAAAAGGATTACTGTTCTTTACCTTAAATACATAACAGTTTTCTTAGATAAGGAGTGAATCAATTTGTTGCGCTTTATCACTATCGATATAAATAAACATAGTGAAGTTGCAATTGGTTTTCGTAAAGACTCCTTTGCAGCTAGTTTTGGGAATGCATCGGGTTTTGGAGATGAAAAGAAATACTTGAATTGGTTAGAGATAATGGTAAAAGACTTTCCAGATGGGTTCGTTTTGGTAGAAAAGGATAATAGACTAATTGGACAACTAGAATTAACTATAAAAGAATACAAAGATAGAAAAATCGGTTATGTAAATCTTTATTACTTAGTTCCAGAGATCCGCGGAAATGGTATAGGGAAGGAACTACACAAATACGCATCCAGCTTTTTTAAAAGTCAAAACCATAATGAGTTTCATTTAAGAGTGTCACCTACTAATACCTCTGCTCTGAAGTTTTATCAAAAACTTGGTATGGAAGAGATAGGACAAGAGTTGGATGGAAAAGTAATTAGGATGAAGGGGTTTTTATAACTCTCTTACTCAAGAAAAGGGAGCGATGATCTAAAAGGATTACGCTCTTCTTTTGTTAATTAATAGAATAGGTATTAGTTCTAATAGTAATGTCTTTATGTAAAAGGAGATATGATGCAAAGAAGCTTAGGTGTTATATTAATTTTATTCTTCAGCTATTTAATTTGGCTTTACTTTGCAATATATGAATCTTCAATTAACAACTGGTGGACAGTAATTGAGATTAAACAGAGGACTGAGGATACTCTCGAATTTGGTGTTTCAAATGCAAAGGTTTTTGCTGGAACGGCTATGTTCACTTTTAGTGGGGTATTAATTTATTTATTGTTAGGAAAGAGAAATTAAGGGAGCTTTGCTTGAACAATCTATTCACAAAAAAACGGTTAGCGGCTACTGCCTCTGACCGTTTTTTGTCTTTTTATTTGTTGTATCGCGTATTAGACTACCATTCAATTGAACATTTGTGGTTTTGAACTTCAAAACAGAACACGTTATTGGAAGTTTCCAAGCTTTTTTCTTACAAGTCTAATTTTTACCCCAAATGGATTTACCACCAGTGTGACCAGTTTTGGCATGTTCCCAGGAGTTTACTAGCTCCATTCTTCCTCTTTTTTCATGATGATGCCAAGTATAACCTCTTGGTGTCTTTCCATTTTGTATATCCTTAATTTGATTAGAAGTGAATTTATTCCTGGTGCTTGAACTACTATTAATCTTACTTTTCAACGCTTTATTTGCATGTGCAAATTGAGTACTGTTAGATGATTTTAATAATCTCTTTGGTAGTGTCATTGAATACTTCTCAACAAAGTTTGGAAACCCTTGGGAAGTGAAAGAAACTTTAGAAACAGGATGTTTTTTCCCTGCTAAATGTCCGTTTCTAATAACAATATTTCTTGTAGAGCTTTTCAAGAACTGTTTAACTACTAATCTTCCCCCAACCCTAGCAACAATTGGAGTAATAACCGGTAATAGAAACCAAAGTTGTAATTGATCGCCTTTAATAACTACATTGATGTCATCGAACTCTTCATCAATTTCTGTTTCTACGATTGAAGAATAAGGAATACTATTATCATAATTTGCATGCTCAATATACTCTTCGACGTAATTACAACCGTCATCTGAAGTTAGTACTTCAACAGAATTAAACTCTGAAGGTTCGCTAACAGAGAAAGTTCTAACAGTTGGGTCAGTTGGTAGTGGAATACCAGGTAATGGTTTTTGATTATCAATTACAGTCGAATCTACTGGGAATGGTTCTTCATCGGGATTAGGCTGATCAGAAACTGGTGGAACGGTTTCCTCAACATAGTCTGGGTCACAGACGAAAACTTCCTCATCATCACTCTCAATAATAATGTACTGACTATAGCTATCGGATTCGGTAGCTGCTTGTGCAAACTCTGGAGCAATGTACGCAAACAAAATAGAAGCAACAATAAATAAGCTAAAAAATTGTTTGAATTTCATGTCGAACCTCACTTTACATTTTTTGTATATCCAAAAATATTATACACACAATTCAGCTAAATGCTAATTTTCAGAAAAATTAATTATTTTAAATAGATATTTCCCTTATATAATTGGCATTTCATATTCTTATTACTCTGTATGTCTATATTAATAGATTTGATTTAAAGTTATTTATTATATTAATCATATTAGGAAAATTTTGGAGTTTGCTATAGCGTTTTTAGGAATTTATAGTAAAATTAAATTAAACTAATCTTACTTTTTAACTAACTTTAGACCCATAAAAAAACCTCTTTATGTAAATATACTTCTGGTTTTATGGTCATAAAGTTTTGCGAAATGACGTAACCCTTTATTATTTTAATGTTTTTCCTGTTACTAATATAAGTTACCTAATAATATTTAAAAGAAAGCCATAAATTATCTTATGTCATTTGAAAATGTCTACTTTATGCGGTAGATAATAAAAAGGAGGAGGCTTATAATTTGTTTTAAAGAGGACAAAAAGAGCGTCAAACAGTTATTTGGTTCTCGAGTACGATATTATCGTCTTTTACAAAAGATTTCTCAGGAAGAACTCGCATTCAATACTGGTATGCATCGAACCTACATAAGTGAATTGGAAAGAGGGTATCGGAATATTACCCTTGTAAACATACATAAAATATCGAAAAGTTTAGATGTAAGAATCGTAGATCTTTTGGATTTCGATAATTAGAAAAAAATAATACATATAAGGATTGCTATGACTTTATTTCTCTATCTGGGCACTTAGAAATAGATGAGCAACTAGTGCAACCGGCCTTAGTATGTTTGACAACTTAGACTGTTAAATATATAAGGCTTTTTTCTGTATAAATTAGAAGTTTTAACCAGTCTGATATGGGTAATATAGTAAAGTTAGATTTTATTTAGCTCATAAGTCCTTATTTCCTTGAATAAACTAACATTCTTTGTTTATTTGTATTAAACTTAACTTTGTAGAATTTTATCGAATCATGTAAGTTATAGAAATAATTTGTCTAAAAAACCTTTAGTTATATCTTGGAATTCTACAATAAATTCAATAATTATATACTATGATAATTACAAATGAAGGATATTTATAGTTAAACAAAAAAATTTAGATAGACTTCCTATCTATTAAGAGGTGTTTCTAATGTTATCTAAAAACTTTATGTCTAATAAAAGCAATGATACTAATACAAAATCTTTTTTCATTAATTTAGATCATCAATATACATTTACCCGTACATACTTTTTACTTGAGCCAAACCTTTATGTTGAGATGGTAACTCTAGCTATGGAGTACAATCGAGTAGAGGGAAGAAATCTTATTACTCAAAATGAAGTATTAAGTTCAGATTCCAGAGAGTTAGATACTAAAGACGTTTCTAAATCTTTTGTGGAAGCTCTTCATGCAGAAGATACAATTAAAGAAGAATACAAATTAACAAAAGAACAAGTAGATATGATACTTAAAAATTATAAAGATAACTTATTTGATGTAAATAAAGAAGTGTTAGATTCACTAAATTAATAGCACTGTATAGTCTTAAATCAAACACAATAACGTTGTAGTCGGTATTACCCAATGGTATAATTTAGTCATCAAGACTTTATTTTTCTTTTTGGAGCGATCTCATTCGAGATCCGCAGGTAAAACGACTATTATAACAGAAGCCTTTGGGCTTGGAATTTGCACACTTTTTGTGTGCAAAAACCTCGCCTAAAGGCTTTTTTTGCGTTTCAAGGGAGGTGATGTGTAAGAAACTTAGTTGAATCTTCAATGTAAGAGCAATTAATGGGTGGAGTTAAAAAACTTAATTGAGAGGATGTTCTGAATGGATTTATTTATTAATGAATTTATGAGCGTGAGCAATTGTCAGATGAGGAGGAATCAACATGTTTAAAGTCACATGTTTTGCTCCAATTACACCAGAGGAATTATGGAAAGGCGTGAAAGGACTGCATTTTACTAAGAAAGAAGAGGGATTTGAATGGTATCTGGATGGCCATGTTTTCCGGATTGAACCATTCAAAAATCAATCTAGGACGAGTATGAAGGGGTATCGCGTTTGTTTTAACGGATCTATTGATGGTGCAATATTTCTTTACGATTTTGCGCTAAGTTGGATTAATCCTTCAATCACAGGGATAGAGTTTTCACTTTCACACTCTACGTTAAAAACGCGTGACTGGATTAAAGATTTTATGTCCCGCTCGTCATTTTCTACTGTTGATTCCAAGGGCATTTTTAAGAAGGGTCCTATTGGCATCGTGGTAGTGAATGACGTGGTAACACTTCAACTTAGAAGTTCTAAGGGAAAACAACTAAATCTATTAGCTAGTTTGAAAGAAATCGAAACAGTTAAGGAAGAGTTGAAGCCTGCTGAACACGATCTGTTTTCATATGTCGAAGAAGGTGTAGCCGTATGACGTTTGATTTCTACACTAAGACTTCCAAGTTTACAGTCGCAGAGAAGAGTGTTTTGAAAAATGGGGAAGTGATTGCTGAGGGAAACGTATTTCTGTTTCAAGTGCTCTTGGGCTTTCCGGCTTATTTAATCGTTCAGGAGAATGAATATACGCCTCCAATTATCCTTAAAACGGATTGTATTCAGTCCGTCTTGCCTTCAAATGAATTCTTTGATGGTGAGCGGGAGCCTCAGAAGTATTTGTTCAGAGTAACATTTTCTCTAGACGATATACCGATTCTTTACAACATGGAGGCCATAGATAGCAATTCAGCTATTACCTTCGTAAAGGAACGGTATAAGAAGAAAAACCTTCAGAACTTATCAGTAAAATACATCGCTAGAGGGGAGAAGATTTCATGAATAAACGTAAATCCTCTCTTTCAATGATTGATAAAGAATCCTCAAAGATTTACAGAAAAATTCTATCTGCTGAGACTGAATTTGAGGTATTTACCATCATTGATCGATTGAAACCAGATGTTGCTAAGAGAGTACTTATGACGTTAATTATGAACAAACAACTAAATCTATAGCTCTACAGTATGTCCCTTCCTAGTGGGGAGTGAAATTTTTGCTCCCCTGGTACTAGGTGGGGAGTGCATATTGAGAGGAATGAGAATTATGACAGTAGCAAGAAGTTGTGAGAATTGTATTTATCAAAGCGGCCGACCTGAATTCGACCTAAAGAGATGCAAGAAATGCTCCAGAACGGAAAAAGCATTATTTGAGCCTATTCGAACTGCAGCTGAAATGATGTCGTCATTCTTAGAGGATGGGACATATCCAACATTAAAACTGTATGAGAACCATTTAAAACAGGTGAAAGATACATTACAAACAAAGCTTCAAGCGTCAGAAGATAGAAGACATGTTTTCAATGATGTAAATCTTGTGGCTAAATTCGTTCCGAAAAAGAGAAGCGAGACCGATCTAATTGGTTTGAATACGTATCTCGATGATCTTGGCTTATTAGCTCATATTGTTGAGGTGGACCATAAAAAGGTTAGAAAAGAGTCGCTTATCTTGGAACAAATAATAGCTTATCAGCTGGAGCCTACTCAATATGTAAAGCCTTCTTTCAATAAATGGGGGAAGGAGTTAAACAAGGTTCCTGAGTTAAAGAGTACAGGTTGGAGCACGGAAGAATTAGCTTTTTCATTCAGTACGTTAGAAGCGAAGCACACCAATTACAAGTATCGTTACGAAAAGCTAAAAGAAGAAATGATAGCTTGTAAAGAATTAAAAGAAAACAAGAAGCTGACGCATCAATATGGTTCGGTTTCATTGATTAATAATGACCCTTTATATGATGTTCGAGCTATGTATGATGAACTGGGTAGTGACCTTCTGATTGAATACGGTAAACCCAATCATGAAAAAGTTCAATATTTCATATCTCGTGGGACAATAACGAAGAATGAAATCGAACAATTTAAAACGGTTAAAGATATCAGCCTTCAATTTGTTGTGATGGATCTAGATACTGAAAGAAGAACACTAGAGACATTTCAAAGAAGAAACATGCAGGCTGCTCAAAATCGCATGAGAGCATAACAATAAAATAAGGGAGGGTAGTCCTCCGCTAGATGAATTGAGATAGCGGGTGGACGCCCCTATCTCTTTTTCTATGCGTTTGGACAAAGATATGAATGAAGCGAAATTAAAGGAATGGGAAGAACGATATTCTAAAGTGAATGTATTTCAGGAATTTGATGAGATCAAAGATTTTTTAAAGGAACAATATCTGGAGGATAACTCACAACAGTGGTCAGTTTCTTTCAGCGGGGGTAAAGATAGTTCATTAGTTCTGACATTGGTATGGCAAATGATCGAGCGGTTACCTGCACACTTATTAAAACGAGAAATTCATATAGTTATGAGTGATGCTGCGGCTGAAACTCCGGTCATGAGTCGATACCAACGAGGGATTATGAAAACAATAGAAAAGAAAACTTTTGAACAAAAGTTAAACCATATCATTAAGGTCCACTTGGTGAAGCCGCCAATCAAAAGCAGATTCTATTTTCGGACCATAGGCAGAGGTACTCCCCCAATATCAGCAAGCTCAAAAGCTCGGCATTGTACCTTCCATCAAAAGGTAAATCCGATTCAGAAGAGGCTAGAGACCATTATTAATAAATCCATACAAGACCAGGATTGTTTTTCATATGATCATTACGCTTTAACCTCTATTTTGGGCGTTAGATTATCAGAGAGCGCATCAAGAGCAACCAGTATGGAAAAACATGCTGTAGGTGACTACTATGCAACTCATGCCACTGATAAACGGATAAGGGTTATGCATCCGATTAAAGACATTGAATTAGACGCACTATGGACCTATCTGCTCGCTCTTCCCAATGGACAATTCCCCTTTGGAGGGAAGGTATCTGAAATGATGAAGATGTACGGGAAGAATGGCCATGAATGCGCAACTACTGACCAAAGCGGAGACGGTTCTTCTTGTGGCAAAATGGGTTCTAGAACGGGATGTTTTACGTGCCCACTTGCTGGAAAGAACGACAAGATGTTGAATGCAATGATCGAAGAGGGCTATACGAATTATCATTATCTTCAAGAGTGGAAGAACTATATGTTAGATATTCGGAACGATGTGCGCTTTCGCCTGCCAACACAACGACAAAAGTTTAATTCTCATCAAAAGAATGCAGAAGATCTTAGAGATGACTTTAATTTGTTCTCTACTGATTGTATTCAAGATCCAAGCGAAAGAAGACGTCATAGATACGAGACGTTTAATAGAGCGACGTTTAACTATGCACCAGGAGCGTTCACGATTGAAGCTCGTAAAAGAATGCTTGAGTTTCTCTTGTGGATTCAAGAACGGATGGGTGAGGAACTCATCGAGGAAGAAGAACTTCAAGCTATCTATCAAGCATGGAGAGAAGATGGATATAACATTCATCCAGGAGACGTATCACCAGCAAGGTATAAGCATGGTGAAAGACTAATCTTGTTACCGGATGGAACAGTGAATAAGAAAGAAACGACTGTAAAGTCTTTCCCGCTGTTTTATGTAAAAGTACAAACTCAATATAACAACTCTGAATTTGTGACTTACATTCAAAACAAAGTTAGGGAGACGCATAAGTCCATACATTATTTATCACGAGCGGTAGATTACAAAGAACACCAACTGGCATTCAATGAGTACACGTTTATCGTCTGTACGCCCTTTGCGAATAATCAGCAGGAAGCTGAACATTATGTCTATTCCTGGCTGGATTGGAAGGAGAGTATAAACTCTGACCAATATGATCCGCCATACGAGGGCTGGGAAGCTTCCGACGATGGAATGTATGTTCCAGTATTGGAAAGCGATCAATTAGCTTACTCAAGGACAGAAACAGCGAATAGATTAATAACTATGATTGATACAAAAGAAGAAAAGCACTTAATTTGGAATACAGAAGCAGAGCTTATTGAGGTCAATAACCTGATTAAAGAAATGAGCTTTGTTGAAGGTATAAAGCGGTATTTGAATAACTTAAAAGAGAAGGAAGAGAAGAATAAGATTAAATTTTCCTTTTCAAATTATACAAAAAATGATTATGGCCAGTTAATTTTGGCTATATAATAAAACAGTCCGGAACTCTTTTATGAGCCGGACTGTTTTATTTGATGTAATTTTAGTGATAGCACCGATGTCCAAAATAAACGTAATCTAATGTTTATTTATAAGCTCATTAGATAATCTCTACAACTAATTGTTTTAGCTTGTTATTTGTAAGTAGCTTTAATTTCTTTTAGAATGGAATTTAAATCTTTACCTGAAATACTATCAGTAAATTCTTCTTTAGCGAGTTCATTCACTACCGTATATTTTTTATTTCCTAATTTCACCTTTTGTTCAATGCTTTTATTTTCTTTTAATTGAGTTTTTAGTTCTGCCTTATTATCTTTGTTTATCATTATTTGAAATGGTTCAACAGCACCATAGTATATATCATCAAAGGTTTGGTCTTTTCCCAAAAACAATAAATATTTTTGATTTATTTCAGGCTCTAAAAACAAAGGATCAGTTTGTACTACTTTTTGCCAATTCCCATCTTCATCTCTAAGTTCAATATTTCCTTCTTTTCGGAAATTAACTTTTATAACTTGGTTTACTACTTCTCCTTCAATAACTTTATTAATTTTAAAATTGTATAGTACACCTTCTGTATAAATCTCACTATCAGGTTCTTGAGGATTTGACGGGTTACGGGCCATATTCCATGTTGAATCTTCCCTGGTAAATTTACCCAATACAATGAGTTCAGAACCTTCGACCATACTATCTATATTTGATACCAGTGGAAAGTCACCAGAAACGTAAACCTTCTCCTGATTTTTCATATATACTGACCCCGCAATTACACCTATTATTACCATAATTAATAATGGTGAAAATTTCTTAAATATCTTCATAAGTTATCAGCATCCTTTTTAATATAGATTATTTATTCCGTTTATATCATCAGTTTTTGGGGTGTAGGTTACTGTTCGGGTTCTCTTTGTATCCATAATAGATTTATTTGATGTATGATCTATTCCCATGGCATGGCCTAATTCATGATTAGCAGTACTTCTTGCTACATTTGTAGTTGTAATGCCACTTTTTCCAGCGTTGAGTTTTCCATAGTAACTTGTAACATGTTTGCTAGAATTATATGTAACATTCATCCAACCATAATAACTTGAACCAGATTCATAGTAAGAATTTAATATTCCACTATTACTACTACTGTATGTAAAATTTACTTTTGATTGTCTACTTTCCCAATCTACAATAGCTTGTCTCCATGCATCTTTTAATACACTATTCCCATTATCTAATCGATCCCCCCATTTGTAAGAAGGGTATGTTGAACTACAAGATGAACATTTGTAGAACTTATAACCTTCATATACATATGCTAACGATGACCCTGCAAAACCAAAAACAAATGCAACAACCAAAGAAAGTGCTAACAACAATTTACTTCGTTTTCTAAACAAATAAATGCCTCCTTGTATTTTGATAATAATGTAAATACGTCAAAAAACTTCTGTATCCTTTAAAAAAAGAAACGTATTAGTAGATTTTGTAAAATAAGGGATAATAGACCTAGTTAATAGGCATAACGAATTGGGTTTTTAAAATTTTTTAGAAGTTATTGATTCCAATATGCCAGTTAATAGTTGGTGTATTGAGGACAAAAAATGAGGAAAAACAATGGGATATGATGAAACGAGCAAGTTTTAATACATAGATTCAATGATTACTCTTATTTCAAGGGAGTTCGATTGGGTAAAGGGTTGGGCTAATGGATGGTTTATGTATTAAAGTAAGATTAATAACTTATTTAAACTATGAACCGATATATTGGGTTTGTACACTACATGGGATGAATGCAATGGTACACCCTAAAATAGATATCAATTCATCTTAAATAAGCTCAGATAACCGAAATAGAGAGACTGGATTAAGAAGCAAAATCCCCAAACTACTGCAGGTATGAACGTTTTACGAGCTAAAATCGAAGCATCTCCTGCATTCCTACGATCTTTAATGCTTAGGTAAAAGATAACTCCTGCTGAATAAATACTTTCAATTAGGTTTATAGAAATGATGAATAATAAGAACAGTGGGACGTATGGCTGGTTTATGTTCAACCAAAGGTACGTCAGAATTCCTCCAAAAGTGAAGAGCCAGAAGAAACCATAGAAATTACGAATCCATAATAACAAATTCAATGCTACGACGAATGCGAGGATATAGATGATCCAATCGAACCTTTCTAAGTTGTGTAAGTAAAAAAAAACAAATGCCATAGCGGATGAAAATACATAGCCGGAAAGGGTAGTGAGAATCCCACCCAACCAGGAGGACTGACCAGTTTCAGCTAACCCCGTTCGATCATGAAATAGTTGTATCGATCTTACTCTACCGCTGGTAAGAAGGGCCATAAACGCATGCCCCGTTTCATGGAGCAATGTGTCTATGCCACCTATGTATTTACCTAGAACAGGTATTCTAGATACAAGAAAAGCCAAACAAATCATTACAATATAAATCATAGTAACCTCCTGGATGTCCGAACTAAATAAATCTAGTATAACTCAACAACATCAATTTCTTGACAGTTGTATGCGAAGATAGCACAAATTAATAGAAATTATTGCCTTAAATGACATTGAATAGTATGATTAAGATGTATTACTTTTAGTTTTTCTTTTTTGGCAATCCTTATGGATTAGCGGTTCAATTATAAAACGTATGCGTCCTTTGGGATGACTCTTTAAAACACTGCCGATCATATGATCTTCTGATTATATGATCAGTGTTTTATTTATGAGACATTCTGAAGGACGCTTTTTTTTGCGTTTTATATAAAAAAACTTCAGAAGAAGGGATGATTTTATTATGGCAGCAACAACATTAGCAGAGGTATTTGGTAAAAGAGATGTAGTGGAGGATTGTAGAAAGTCCGTACAGGCACAACCTTTTTTCTCCCCACCCGCTTCACGTATTTTCGCGGAGGTTATTCTAAGGGATGGATCTCGTCGTATGTATCGAACTCGCGCCAAGAAAATGAAGGAAGCAGAACAAGAAATTCTTGTTTTCGTATCCTCTTTGGAAGAAGCGATTGGCGATACAGTGATGTGGAGAATAAAGGGGGAGAATGAGTACCGTTTAAGTACGCAACATACGGCAGTAAAATCTAAAGGTCTAAATTTAAAGAAAGCGATCTTATCTTTCTTTGATTTAGAAGACTAATCACACGTTTTCTTCATCAGTTCACAGACATGGGTGGAAATACAAAGCTGTTAACTGATGAGACAAAGAGTAAAACTCTTTAAGAGTGGATGTTACACTATCAAACTAACTAATAATCGGAGGATTTTATTATGATGAATCGAGTAATTCTTGTAGGGCGTTTAACTAAGGATCCAGAATTGCGCTATACACCGAGCGGAGTAGCGGTTGCAAACTTCACACTAGCTGTGAATCGTCCATTTACAAATCAGCAAGGAGAACGAGAAGCTGATTTCGTAAACGTGGTCGTCTGGCGTCGACAAGCTGAAAATGCAGCTAACTTTCTGAAGAAAGGAAGTCTAGCAGGTGTTGATGGCCGAGTTCAAACGCGCTCTTATGATAACAACCAGGGACAGAAGGTATTTGTAACAGAGGTTATGGCAGAGAGTGTTCAATTTCTAGAGCCTAAAGGAGCCAACCAAGGCAATGGGAATAATGAACGTAATAGCGGTTCATCAAACGGGTACGGTGGCGGTAATCAAAACCGCAACCAGGGTAGCTCTAATTATGGAGATGACCCGTTCTCAAATGATGGTAAGCCGATTGATATAAGCGATGACGATTTGCCATTTTGAAATCGGTGAATCTTTAAGTTACTAAATTAATGAATTATTAAAGAGTGCTCCATCCATTTGGATAGCACTCTTTTTCTATTTAAAAACAAATTATGAGAGGTTGATATAAATGGCTAAAGTAAAGAGTGAAGTAAAAGTTCAGTTAGCTGGGGGTTGTGTTTATATACACTGGAACGTCGATGACGAAGATGGATACGGTGTTGATATCACTGGTGAAAACGGTATTGGTGGAGATCTAGTAGACCTTGGTGGGTGGTCTTTTGGTCTAAGTGAAGAAATGGAGCGACTTTCTCATCGCTGGTTCGCTTATGTTTCCGAATTGATTCAAGAGAAAGGACCAATGCTAGAGCAAAAAGGCGAGCATGTAATCCCTGAACTACTAGACTATATCTCACCGAACCTTACTGAAGAGGAAAATGACCTTTCACTTATTCGAATTCTGGTTGAAAAAGAATCCCGAAAAGAGCGGACGGTGGATAACACATTGCGTGACATAAAACCTTCCGTAGAAACTATGCATGCATTTGACGAGGACTCTTTTATACGTGTAAGGGAAGAAATAGAAACGAAGATGAGCGCCTTGTTGCCATTCTACGTCATGCTGCAAGAGAGTGTGGATGACGATGAAATCGAGATATATATGCACACTGATAACTGCGAACATCTTGGAGAAAAAGAGTATGCTTTTTTGCAGGCTCTCGGTATTTCAGAAGATGGTTCGCTAGGTGCTATATGCGAACTGCTTTCTATTAAAATTCAATTCGATGGTGTGGATTTAGCATGAATGAAGCTGAAGCTCACCTGATTGAATGCGTAGATTGTCAGAGAGTTTTTCGATTTGAATACGATGAATCAAACGACAGTATTAAAGTCGGGGAGATCAACTTGTTAGTCATAAAGTGCCCTTCTTGTGAGACATGGGAAGCTGTATCAAACCAGTGTTTTGAAACGTTCAAAATTCACGGATTGGTAATAGAGAGCACTAAATTGCTAAACATTTAAAAAGAAAAATAGGAACTTATTAGTTTAGGAGATGAAGAGAATGGGCTACCTGCTCTCTTTTTATTATGTTTAGGGAGGAATAGTGAATGTCGAATATCGGTAACAAGCTTCGCAGTGGTTTTTTTAAGACACCGGACTTGCAGGGAGATTTCTTATCAAAATTGATTGATACAAAAGGTGATTGCAGCTTCCTCGATCCTACTTGTGGGGAGGGGGAGATTCTTCGACAACTTGCTGATGCTAGTGAGTCTGAAGATTGTTCAATCACGACCTACGGAGTGGAATTGGATAAAGCACGTGCTCAGAAAGCAGAGCACCTTCTTGATCAATGTATCAATGCTCCGATCGAGAGCATGGTGATTTCAAATGATGCTGTTTCATTATTATATCTGAATCCTCCATATGACTTTTCAATGAAGGCATTGGGTGATGATGGAGCGGAACGTAAGGAGTGGACCGAGTTAGTACGCAATGTTCGCTATCTGAAAGAGAAAGGCTTGATGATCTATACCATTCCAAGCTACCGCTTTGCAGATAAGAAAATTGCTAGGTACTTAGCTACTCACTTCTACAACGTGGGAATTGTTCGCTTCTCTGATGAAGATTATCACGACTTTCAGCAGTGCATCTTTATCGGTAATAAAAAAAGCGGGAAGCATAATGGGTTTAACCAAAAGCTTTTTGACTTCCTCACGATGATGGACAAAGAAGAGTTTGTACAAACCAAAGTGACACCTATCAATTTAATGGTAGGGAGAAATCAATGGGAAGTCCCAACAGGTGTAACTGAACTAAAGACTTTCTATACGAAGTTAGAGAGCAAAGAAAACTTCTATGAAGGAATCGCTTCCTCCAAAGGTTTTGCTGCTTTTAGAGAACGTTCGAAACCTAAACAACTTGTAATTGGTGGAGACCCTTGCTTACCAATCAACCAGGGGCAAATGGCATTATTGCTTGCTTCAGGAGCTGTGAATGGTGAAGTTGGAGAAGGAGAACATTACCATCTTGTCCAGGGGCTTGAAATCGTCTCAAAGGAAAACGAGGAAGAGGTCCGGCACCACGATAGCGGGAGTAAGACTATCATCACAAAGTCTAGGACCAAAAGAAGCGTAAGTGTAAAAGTCATTACACCTAGTGGGTTGGTTCGTAAATTGGTCTAATTACATCATTATTCAAAACTACCAATATGCAATCGGAGAGAAAAAACAGTAAACCATTAATGGAGGGGTATATATGTCAACACTACAAGAAGACTTAGCAAATAGCACTATGATCCAAAAGATTGAATTCACTCACGAACGTCGATTTAAGCTCCTATGTACGTTTCTTGAAAACTACGATTATAAATGCATTGGAGAATATATTGAGTCATCGAATGGGTGGACCTTCTTTACGATGGAGACAGAAGATGAGCGATTTATTCGTGTGAGCTTCTTGAGAAGCAAATCTCTCCTTGGAGTTAATCTCATTGTTACTGGAAATCCTTCAAGGCGACTCGAAGCTCTCATTAGAAAAGAAGTCGAAGAGGTTGTTCAAATAATAAACGCTTTATAGAGAGACATGGAGAAGAGAAAGCTCAGTAGAGCATTCTCTTCTTTTTTTATTAATAAATGAAGGGATGAAGATTAATGGAACACCAAATTAGCTTATTTGGGTTAGAGAACAAAGAAAAGGCGAAAGACATTCGTACGGAACAACAGCAACATAAAAAGGTTGCCTACGATGTAGGAGTTAAGATCGGAGGATCTCGTAAGGATGAAGCTGCATTAAGAAAAGCCTTTCTCGATGGCCGAACACTATCATCCTTAAAAGAACTAGAAGAACGCAGTCCTTTACTCGCTTCATCGATGGTAAACCGAGAAGAGCTCTTCAGAGAATTCACTTTAGAAAATGAAAAAGCCAAAGGAACGGAAGCGGTCGTTGCTAGAGTTAAACAATTGGTCATTCAACGAATTGATAAAATGCCAGCTGTTGATTCTGCAGAAGGAAGAGAAGTTTATATGCTAGCTTGTGAAAATTTCCAATCTCTAATCGAACCAATACTCACATTAGATAGCTTCTTAGACACGTACTACGCTATTCGTAAGAGATTGAAATACGAAAAAATGGATTGTACTTATATCCAGGAGAAAATAAGGGTAGCAAATGAATCGTTAAACATGCTAACCGAAGGTATTGATGATTGGAAAATTGCGAACGATACACTCTCTAAGTACTCAATGCTATTGAATGAGATCCAAGAAGCTAAAAGACTTCCGCTCAACTGTCTTGGTAAGAAATTTATTAACTTCTTCACCAATGCCAAAAGCGGAAATAATACGATCAACACAGTACAAAACAGTGTTAGTAGCTGGGACGACTTACTAAAGAAAAAAGGTGCCAATACCGGTAAAAAGAAATCCGTGAAGTTATGGGAACGTGAAGTTGCAGAACGACCTGACAGGATCGGTGGAATTGAGTCTGAGGTAAGAACACCTGAAGACTTACAACGAAAACACGGGTTTCGTTCAATAGAATTCGGTCACTACGTTGCCGACGAGAAAGCTACTGAACATCTTGTTCGTAGTTCTGAAGGGTTCTATGACCTTTGTGACGCCTTAGAGCTCAACCATTATTACGCTGTCTCGCTCAATGCACAGCTAAGTATCTCATTTGGTGCTCGTGGTCGAGGCCGCGCTTTAGGACACTTTGAACCGGGAGCAAAAGTCATTAATTTGACTCGTGATAAAGGTTGCAACGGCGTGTTGGCCCATGAGTTTTTCCACGCGTTGGACAACTACCTTTTTGATCACTCTCATTCTCATAAGAATGGGAAGATTGGTTTTGCAACTGAATTAGCAGAGCTAGGAATCATGAATCCTTCTGTTAAAAGTTGTCTCAAAAACCTAATGGATGCGATCAAAGTAGGTAAAAGCAAAGAAGACATACTTAACAAAAATAAAGAGGGAGATACCTGGCGTATAACTTCAAGCATGTCCAAAGTATACGAACGGATGAATGGTGATCTGTTTCTTGTTATGAATCATTACAAGGAACTGTTAGACCAGTCACTGGCACGTCGCATAGAGATGAACAATTACTTAAACATCAATAGTGAGAGAGACAAAGAAAAGACTCTAAAGAAAATTAGAAGAGATCTTAATAAATATGCTCAAGCAGTCGCATGGTTACATCAACACCGAACAGGGAAGCGGGTAGATTCCATTCCTTGTCCTTCCGATAAAAGTGAATTCTTCACGAACGCAGTGAAGTTAGATCGCGGTAAGGTGAAATATTATGCAACTGATGTTGAACTAGCTGCTCGTTCATTTGAGGCATTTATAGAAGATACGCTTGAGAGTATGAATAGAAAGAATGATTACCTTGTGTATCATACTTCTCATAGTCTTGCTTATCCCTCTGGCGAACAGCGTAAAGAGATCAACGAAGCTTTCAGAGCATTATTTAGGTCTCTAAAGACAATAGCGTTGTTCTAACATATAAAACTTAATGTAGAAAGGAAACTGTATAATGGCATATTACGAAGGTCTAAAATATCCACCCGAGTTTGAAGAAGGGGATGTAATAGATACCTTAGTGGGTTACTCGCAGACTATTATTAAATTAGTAGAGATTGAGAAAAAACCTTATAGTACATTTGCGACTTATCATTACTTAGTAAGAAGTAACTTATCAGATAAAGAATACATTAAGGGATATAAAGAAAATATGCCGCGCAGCCTTGTAACAGATGAAAAGGCTCTGGAGAGAATAAAGGCGTAAGCAGGTTCTAAAATAATAGTATTAACAAGTAGTTCAGTTTAAGAGCACACAAAGTTATTGTGCTCCTAAAGCTGAACTATTTTTTTATGAATTTTATTAATCTCGATTACAGCAGGTTCGAAGTCCATTTCCAATCTTAAAAAATCATGATATAATATTTGTACAAATTAGCAGATGGGAAGAACCCAAAACAAAACCACCGTTTGAACGGCGTGTTTGTTTTGGGTTCTTTTTTTTATTTATTAACATGCGCAGCATAAATCAGTATTTGATTTTGGCCTCGCTTGAAGAAATGGAGGGCAAGCCACATGCTTGATAGTCTAATTGATTTTTTTAATAGTTTATCTGTTGGAGAATTGCTGTTTATCTTGGTGGCGAGCACGGTTGTTTTCTTTATTCTGATTAATTTGGATGAATCAGAAAGATGAGGTTGCTATAAAGGAATTCGTATATACGGTATTGGTGATGCGAATTCTAATTGAATTGGTAAGAATATGAAAATGTATTGAATTCAAATGTTTATTAAAGTGGGGGAATCAAATTGAACGATATGTGGATTACACCAGAACAGATTAAATATAGGAAAGACAGAAATAGAAAGATTGGCTACGCACTAATACCTGTAGGTGCAATATTAGTAGGAGCAGTCGTAGCATTTGCTTCACAACTAGCGTAATTATATGGCCAGAGAGAGATAGAATTCTGATCTGCAATCTGCTACTATTGAGGGTAGACTAAAAGGAATATCTTTCTATTAAATGAGTTAAAAACCAATTTTCACACACAAAAAAACCCACCAGGTTTTCATTTAATCTCGACAGTTTGGCCGCTGAAAGATTAAATGAAATGAAGCAGGCGGGATTTCACATGTATTTATTTATAGAATGATTCTATCATATACTTTGAATTTTTTACAAGTGAAGTCCTTCTTTTGCACTTTTAGTGGGGAGAAGAAGGAGCAGAAAAATGTACACAGATGAACATATAGAACACCAAAAGCTAGATACAGGTGAATCAACAAAGTATCGGTATTATAGATTAGTTGAATCGGATGTTATAAATGAAGTAACTCGAACGGTTAAGCGCAATCATGGTAAACAGGAGAAAAAGGTCCCTGTAAAACAACCCAAAAAAGAGTATTATAGCGAAGAATCAATTTTGAGGTTTGATCTTGAGAGCCATGCAAAGTTACTGCCTGATATGAATGGCAATAAGACGATCGTAAATAATTATCTTATGCGCTTTTGGGGTCCTAGCTTTGATCCTAAATGTGGTGGAATCGTTTCTTATACATATATCATTCTATTAAGCTATTGTTGGGATAAGGACTATACATGGATTAGCCTTGATACACTTGCTAAACAATTAACCTGCAGCAAGCCAACTGTACGAAAGTACCTTGAGATTCTGGAGAGGGCAGGCTTTGTTATTCGCTTCTGGAGAGAACAGGAAGACGATGACAGAATGAGCGGTACAATTCTTGTTAAAGTGAGACAAACACTCCCGCTCATTTCGAGAGCTCAGTATAATGACCTACCGAAATCACTACGAAAAGAGCACGATCGTTTCCTAAGAAGAATCAAACGAGAAAGTAAGCTTGAGTTTGATTTAAGTCATAACTACCATGAAGTGTACGAGCAACTCCGTAATGAAGTGATTAGTGTTAAGAATCCTACAGGTGTTCTAAAGGAAGAAATAGATCAGCTAGAGGAATACGACGAAGAATATAAATCTGCTAAAAAGAAAATGTCTGTTGCTGAAGAGGATAGTTGGAAAAAAGTTCTTGATGTCATTTCTGAACACATCAGTAAACCTTCCTTTGAAACGTGGTTTGGTAAATCAGTAGCGTATTCAGATGAAAATAACAGGTGGCTTATCATGTTTCCAAATCAATTCGCTTATGAATGGGTCGAATCTAAGTATTCATCAATGATTTATGAAGTAATGAAAGAGCTCGATTTCCAGTGTGCCGATCTTCAGTTTGATATTTACCAAGAATAATGTTGAAAATCCCTCTAATCCATAGAAAAGTAGTTCAGTTAGGTTAAAACTATCCTAAAAAGAACTGCTTTTTTATATATTGAAATAAGTAAAAGGAAAGAAGCGTATCTCATAAATATTAGGAGCTGTGTAAGGAAAGTGGAAGGTATTATTTAGAAATCGTAGTAAATGAGTACCAATTATTGTGAACAATGGGGTGCTATGATGTTTCGTAAAGTATTAGAAGATGTGAACAGTTATATGGAGGTGAATATTTTAACCCTTACTGGTCATGATTTGTATGACTTGATGAAAGAATTTTATGACGTGAGTAAATTATACATGGGCCATGCTAACAATTTAACAGGTATAACAGAACTAATTGTAAACATGTATTTTAATAACTGGGTTATGTCACACCAACTCCCTTATACTCTAGAAAGAAATTTTCCAGTCAGTGGAGAAAACGGGAAGAAGAATGAACTGGACATAGCTCTGTTAAGTGATTCCCTCGATGTTCAATACGGTATTTCTATAAAAAGAGATATTGGTTCAGCAGGTTGGAAAGTGCATGAGAAGTCAAGCGTCATATATAAAGAGATGCTACAGAAGTATAAGCGTAACAACAACTTACTTCAAGATTACTGGAGGTTAGAAAACATTAAACGTGGTGTAAATAGGCATTTTTCAACAATCACAATAATATTTGAAGCGGTGAAAGAGAAAGATATTAATATGATGAAGGAAATAACGGATGATAACCCCTCTTATGGGTATTTAATTTTAAAACATCACTATAAATCTCTCTTTTATGATTTAAAGGAAAAACTTCAAATCACATAAATAATCTACATTAGTAATTATTTTTTTCAGTTATTATAGGATCTGAGTAGAAGAAGTGAGTTTGTAGGAAGTCTTCTACGTAATATGATAAGGAGATTTTAGTTGAATAAATTGTTAGGTATTTCTCTGGTCGTAATGTTAATAGCCAACATAGTACTTACGATAACTGTCATTAATCTTACTTACCAAGCTGAAGAAGTGATTATTGAGTTAAAGGCAGTTGAAGGTCAATTAGAAGATATTAACGATGCACTGAAGCAAATGATAAAAGAAGAAAAATCGTAAGGGTTTAATTTCAATAGTAAGTGTTCTATCTAGGTTTAGAGCTCTGTTTCTTAGTAGCGAAACAAGTGAAATTGTAGTTATGTATACTGTTGGAGGTAAAAATTTTGTTTTTAATGTTTTTAATCATTGCAGCAACCTTTCTGGGATATTTACTACTGCCTTTAAGTGAAATTGGTTTAGTCCTTGCTTTTGGAATAATACTGGGGTGTCTTGTTAGAGGATTATATCTCTTAAAGGAAATACATAAAGAGCTTTTAAGAAAGTAAAATACTTAAAGTAGTTTGTTCTGTTAAAGGGAGCTAATCTAGAAGGATTACGCTCTTTTTTGTTTAAGTTAATAACCAGGCAGTGTAATGAAAATAAGCTAAATAAATTGAGGTGTATATTGAACAATCGTTGGAATGAGTTAATCTATAAAATGTGGTCGCCTATATACGATATAATCTTTAATAGTGGGCAATTCCTTAACGCGAGAAAGAAAGTTTTTAGCAATAATACTTTCAAAAGAAATCAAAAGATACTATTTGTTGGGGTAGGAACTGGGGCAGATTTGGAACTGATTAATCACGAAGAATATGATATTACAGCAATAGATTACTCTGCTGATATGCTTGCAAAGGCAAGAGCGAAATTTAACGGCTCCTCAATCAATTTTTTAAAAATGGACGCTCAGGATTTGAGTTTTAGTGATAATCATTTTGACGTCGTTATAGGAAGTCTTGTGTTATCGGTTGTACCAGATGCAGATAAGAGTTTGAAAGAGATGCTGAGAGTATTAAAACCGAGTGGAGAAATTATTATTTTTGATAAGTTCACCCCTCAAGACAAAGGGCTTTCTCTGTATAAAAAAGCAATAAGACCGTTAATAAAAGTATTTGGCACTGACATAGGAGTTAATTTTGAAGAATTGTGCGGTGGCAATAAAGAAAATTTAACTGTTAAAGAAGACATATCAATAATGTTTAATGGTATGTACAGAAAAATTACCATTAGCAAATTGAATCCTGACGATATTCCGTTATAGGGAGCTTTAACTTCAGTTAGGAAACGCTTGGTATAATGTTAGAGTTAATTAAAATGGTGTTCGAAATAATAGGTGTTAATTTGCTAGGCACAATAGTGCAAAACGATTTAGGGATAGAGGTTGCAATAGTTAATGAAATAATAATTCACCCCCTCAAATCTACAATTTGGGGGGGGGGAATTAGTGGGAAGGATCTGGAGGATTGTCCTTATAATCAGAACATAATAAGGAATTCCCGTGTCCGTGTTCACTTGATTCTAGTTGAATCGTAATGTGCCCTATTCCTTTTTCGCGAAGCTGGTCTTCTACCCGTTTTAATAGGGTTTGACATTCTTGTATCGTAAGGTTTTGGGTAACTACTGCATGGCAGGACAGAGCATTTTGGCCGCTAGTAATACTCCAAATATGAAGGTCATGGATGTCTTCAATTTCACCAATGCTTTGTATGGTTTTTGCAATATTCTCAAAATTTATATTTTTTGGTGCTCCTTCCATAAGGACATGTACAGAATCCTTGGCTACCCGCCAGCCACTAATAAGAACTAATACCGCTACAATCACACTTGCCAATGGGTCTGCCCATCCCCAATTAAAGACCATGATTAAAACAGCGGCTATTATTGCACCAACAGAACCCAACAGGTCGCCTAATACATGTAGAAATGCGGCTCTCAAGTTTAAATTGTGTTCGGTATCACCGCGCATTAAAATCCATGCTACAAAGATATTTACGATCAGCCCGATTATTCCTATGGTTAACATTCCGAAAGAAGCTACTTCAGGTGGTTCTAAAAAACGGTTATATGCTTCATAGAAAATATAAAGTGCAATTAACACTAAAGTAACACCGTTAAATAAAGCAGCTAAAATTTCAAACCTTTTGTATCCATACGTTTTACTGCCGCTGGCTACTTTTTCCCCCATTATAAAGGCTAATACTCCGACTCCTAGGGAGACAGAATCACTGAACATATGTCCAGCATCGGATAATAATGCTAAACTATTAGTTAAGAACCCTCCTATAGCTTCAATTATCATGTAACTTGTAGTAATAATAAAACTGATCCATAACGCTTTTTTGTTAGCTCCATGTGAATGATCGTGGCCATGATCTTGTCCCATACTTTTCCCTCCATTAATACTGAATTAATTTTAAACTTGCTATAGCAAAACCACAATATGAACAATTGCTCATATACACATATTATATTCAGGAAGTTTCAGCGTCAACCTAAAGTGCGTTTAATATAGCGAAACGAATTGTCCTCCAACGGAATTCTCCCCCTATTTTTTAGAAGTATATCTTACATCCATCTCTGTATTCAAATATATCTTTATTCTGCAGTCGTGAATCCTTGTCAAAAGTGTTACTCCAAACCATCCCACTGGATATACATAATCGTTTCTAAACTTTTATATGAAGCGAGCCTTTTTGCTTTAGTTAAGAATAGAAAAGGTGAACTACAGTTTTATTTGGAATAAATTTTTCCTTAGGGAAAAATTTATTCCTTTACAACAAATATGTGCACATTTACAATAAAGGTGTCTTAATAGAAAATAGTATCATTCAGTTAACACTCATGCATGAATGAAAAGGACATATGCTATATATAAAACAAAACTTATGAGGAGGTAGCGGAATGGAGAAAGAAGAGAACATAATAAGTGGAAATAAGGAAGAAATGTCTAATAAAAAAGAACAAAAGAAATATAGTCGTCGTTCGTTTTTAAAGGCGGGAAGCCTTGGAGCGCTTGGTTTTGCTGCAATGAGTTATCTGCCTACCGGATTACAAAATGTAGTTATGGCAAATTCTGGTCATTCAAATGATCAAAAAAGTCAGCCGTTTGTAAATAAAAAAAGCCCATTAGTCATGAAGCATGGTTTTAATCCTATGGAGTTTTTAACGAAATTTGATTATGGAAAAAAGTCTATTTTACCGAATGGTCAAACACAGCGAGAGTATAAAATTGTCGCTGAGGATAAAGAGATAGAGGTGGCTCCAGGAGTATTTTATCCAGCGTGGACCTATAATGGTGCCGTCCCAGGACCAACAATTCGTTGTACAGAAGGAGACCATCTTAAAATCAATTTCGTAAACAAAAGTAGTCACCCTCATACAATCCACTTTCACGGGATTCATCCAGGTAAGATGGATGGCGTATATGAGATCGTGCCTCCAAATGGAACGTTTATGTACGAATTCGATGCTGAACCAATGGGGATGCATGTGTACCATTGTCATGCGATGCCATTAAAGAAACATATTGAAAAAGGATTGTACGGAACATTTATCATTGACCCTAAGGAACCAAGGCCTAAAGCCAAAGAAATGGTCATGGTCATGAATGGCTTCGATACGAATTTCGATGGTGGTAATGAATTTTACACAGTTAATGGCGTTGCCAATTATCATTTAGATCACCCTATTAAAGTAAAAGTAGGTGAGCCACTACGAATCTATCTATCGAATATGACAGAGTTTGATTTAATCAATTCATTCCATCTACATGGTGATGTATTCCGTTATTACTCAACAGGTACTAACTTAGAAAACTATGAACTGACAGATACGATTACACAGTGTCAGGGACAACGTGGAATATTAGAATGGTCATTTAAGTTTCCTGGAAAATTCATGTTCCATGCCCACCAATCTGAATTTGCAGAACTAGGTTGGATGGGTGTATTTGAAGTTGTGGAATAAAAAAATGAATGGAACGGAGGGAAAAAATGACTACTTCTAATAAACGAAAAACCACCAAAACACTTATGCTGGGTCTATTTCCAGTTGTGTTGTTGGCTGCTATTTTATATATCATTGTTAAAGTTGGATTGCCATTCTTTGGAGAGGGTGGACCTCCTGTAGAAGAGCTTACATTCGAGCAAATCACGCTTCAAAATGGACAAATTACTGCAGAAGTAAGGAATACTGGTCATGAGAAGTTAACAGTTGCGCAGGTCCAGGTTAATGAAGCATATGTGAATTACTCTCTAGATGTTGATCCAGTTATTCCTCGTTTAGGGACAGCTACAATTACCATTCCGTATCACTGGGTAGAAGATGAACCTTATGAGGTCGTTGTTGTTTCTTCGATTGGAACGACATTTGTTGGAGAAGTTGGAGTAGCTCAGCTTACACCAAAACCTGATGCAAAAACCTTTGGTATGTTTTCTTTAATTGGAATTTTTGTTGGGGTAATTCCTGTACTACTCGGGCTGTTATGGAGACCATTCCTAGCAAAAGTAACGGATAAATGGTATAAATTCTTCTTAAGTGTTACCGTAGGACTACTGGCATATTTAGCTGTAGATGCATTTGGAGAATCCTTTGAATTAGCAGGTGAAATTTCTGGTGTACTTCAAGGTCTATCGATCATTTTCTTTGGAATCTTTTCAAGCATGTACGTGTTAACGCTTATAAATAACAGTATTGCAGGCCCATCTAAAGAAGGTAGAAAAACTAAGGGAATCGCGGTCGCCTATATGGTAGCGATCGGTATCGGCTTGCATAACCTTGGTGAGGGGCTTGCGATTGGAGCTGCATACACATTAGGCGAAGTTGGACTCGGGGCTTTCTTAATCATTGGATTCATGATTCATAATTTAACTGAAGGATTAGCGATTGTTTCTCCAATATCCAAAAAGAAAGATACACCAAAAAATCTTATCATGCACTTAGTCATTCTAGGATTGGTTGCTGGTGGTCCTGCAATACTCGGTACCTGGATTGGTGGATTCATTTATTCGAAGGTGTTAGCTCTCTTGTTCCTATCGATTGGAATCGGTGCTATTGCTCAAGTTATTTATGAAATCACTAAGATGATGAAAAAGAAAGATGAATCAACGTTTGGCGACATCCCAGGAGGCACCGGGATAATTGTTGGAGTGTTGATCATGTACGTAACAGGTTTGTTTGTCATTGGATAAGGTCATATTAATCTAAAGAGGAGTTGGTTTCATGGTAGGTCCAGGAAGTATAGCCATTATCGTATTTGTTGCTTTGTTGTTATTCGGTGCAGATAAGCTACCTAAGCTAGGCAGAGCAACCGGGGATACGTTGAAAGAATTCAAAAATGCTACAAAAGGAATTATGGATGACGACAAAAGCAAAAAGTAAATACAGTGAACGATTATGAAGAAGGCTGAATTGCAGCCTTCTTTTTTAGATGTATTCGAAGGCAACCTTTCATTAATATGAGTGTTAGTAACGAGATGAAACTAACTAAATTAGTCGAGGAGATTCAAATGATATAAACTAATAAATAATTATTTTAGAGAGTCTTCATCTTCAACTAAAGGGAGCGTTTGCTTAATAAAAAGTAAGCGCTCTATGTAGGTTTAAGGCAGTGATTGTTGAGTAGAAAATTTCAACCTATATTTGTAAACAAACTAGATTGTGGAATAATTTTTAGGTGAATGATAAGGATATAAATTAACTTTGACAGTATAGTTTAAGATTCATCTATTAAAAAATAGCTTCAACACTTGACCCTGTACTATGGTACGGGGTTTATTCTATATATTGAGGTGATGAAATAATGGGATATCAAATAAGCGAATTAGCTAACCTTTGTGACGTCAATAAAGAAACGATACGCTATTACGAGCGCAAGAAATTAATTCCTGAGCCATCTCGTAATGAATCTGGATATCGGTTGTACAACGATTTTTCCGTTAAACGAGTGAAATTTATTAAGCGAATGCAAGAGCTAGGTTTTTCATTAGACGAAATTCACAAATTACTAGGTGTAGTGGATAAAGATGATGTACGGTGCAAAGATATGTATGAATTCGTAGCATTGAAAGAAAAGGAAATTGAGAAAAAAATAAACGACTTGGCACGGATTCAACATCTCCTTATTGATTTAAAGGAACGATGTCCCAGTACAAAGGATCTTCACGAGTGTCCTATTATAGAAACACTAATTATGGAATGATGCGAGGAGTATTTTTATGAAGAGGAATAAGACTTTTATTACCGGCGTAGTAGGGACAATCATTGCCCTTATTTGTTGTACGACTCCAGTATTAGTTATTTTACTAGTTACTGTTGGACTCGGTGCATTAACTGGCTATTTGGATTACGTTTTGATTCCTGCATTAGTTCTATTTATTTTAATAACGTTCTTTTCCTATCGTAAAAGAACTAAAGCTTCCAATGAAAAAGAAAATTGTTGTTTGTAGGTTATGGTGATAAGAGTTCTTGCGAGCTCAAGCTTAAATGAAGAATGAATATGAGGAGGAACTTTGAAATGAATAAAACAGAGATAAAAATCGAAGGCATGACTTGTGATCACTGTGAACGTCATGTATTTAAAACACTAGAAAGTCTTGGTGCTGAAGATATCAATGTCAGTTTTCGCAAAGGCAATGCTTTATTTCATCGTCCAGATTCTTTAAATCACGAAAAGATTAAGGAAGCTCTTGATAAAACGCCTTACAAAGCTGTTGATGTTCTTGATGCCAATACTACAGCAAGCAAATTAGTATCTTCTTCAGAAAAGGAATACGACTTTGTTGTCATCGGATCTGGTGGCGCGGCTTTTTCTGCTGCGATTCAAGCATCAGAAAATGGTTCAAGAGTGGCGATGGTCGAGAAAGGAACGATTGGAGGAACGTGTGTAAACATTGGTTGTGTTCCATCTAAGATGTTGTTAAGAGCTGGTGAACTGAACAGCCATGCTCATCATAACCCTTTCAAAGGTTTAGCACTTCAATCAACCAAGCCAGACTTATCCCAACTTAAAGAACAAAAGGACGAACTTGTTCAGAAGTTGCGTAAAGAGAAATACGAAGAACTTATTGAGGATTACGGATTTGATCTGATAAAAGGCGAAGCACGGTTTAAAAATGCACACACGATCGTGGTGAATAATCAAGAGCTAACCTCAAGGCATTTTCTGATTGCCACAGGAGCGTCACCTGCTGTACCTGATATACCAGGACTGAAAGAAAGTGACTATTTAACAAGCACCTCTGCTTTAAATTTGACAGAAGTTCCAAAGCATCTCGTCGTAATCGGTTCAGGGTATATTGCGCTTGAATTAGGTCAAATGCTTCATGATTTAGGATCAGAAGTGACATTAATGCAACGGAGTGACCGTCTCCTTAAAGAGTATGATCCTGAAATCTCTGAAGCCATTGAAAAATCGCTCACGGAAAAAGGCATTCGCTTGATAAAAAATGTCGAGTACAACAAGGTTGTCCAAAATGGCAGTGAAAAAGAAGTTCATATTCGAGTGAACGGAAAAGATCAAGTTGTGTCTGGGGATCAACTATTGGTTGCGGTTGGTCGTGCTCCTAATACAACTGCAATTCAACTCCAAGAAGCCGGTGTGAAGGTTGGTAAAGCTGGAGAAGTATTAGTCAATGACTTTTTAGAAACAAGTGTCCCTCACATATACGCAGCAGGAGACGTTACCTTAAGTCCTCAATTTGTATATGTTGCTGCCTATCAAGGAAATTTGGTAGCGAAGAATGTGACAGGGGCTCAAAAACGGAAACAAGACTTGACTACCGTTCCAGCAGTGACATTTACGTCTCCTTCCGTAGCATCTGTAGGTCTAACAGAACAACAGGCTAGAGAACAAGGATACAATGTGAAGAATTCTGTATTGCCATTAGAAGCTGTACCAAGAGCATTGGTCAATCATGAAACCACCGGTGTATTCAAACTCGTGATGAATGAGGACAATCAGCAAATTATCGGGGCACACGTTGTAGCAGAAAATGCAGGTGATGTCATTTATGCAGCTACCTTAGCCGTGAAATTCAAACTCACAGCTGAAGACCTTCAGGAAACAATGGCACCATACCTTACAATGGCTGAGGGATTAAAATTAGCTGGTTTAACCTTTGATAAAGACGTTTCCAAACTGTCTTGTTGTGCAGGATAACCGTCATCCATGGATCCACCGTTAGTAAAACGGTGGGTTTTTTCAACCCTGGAAAAGGTACATGGTTTGACTAGTTAGTGATAAGGAAATGGTTTTAATAGCGAGTTAAAATCAAGGAGGTACTTAGATGGAAACATACGATCTCATTGTAATTGGATCCGGTTCCGGAGGATCCATAACAGCAGCAAAGTGTAATAAAGCCGGTTGGAAAGTAGCGATGGTGGATGACCGCCCATTTGGGGGGACTTGTGCTTTGAGAGGCTGTGATCCTAAAAAAGTATTAGTTGGTGCGGCAGAATTATTGGATTGGAATAAAAGGATGCAAGAAAACGGAGTGCAATCAGAGCCCTCTATTGTTTGGAAAGATCTAATGAAGTTTAAAAAGAAATTTACGGATCATGTACCAGATAAAAAAGAAGACGCTTTAACTAAGAATGGAATTGATACCTATCATGAAAAAGCTTCATTTATTAGTGAGAACGAAGTCCAAGTGGGCGAGCACACGATAAAAGGAAATCGGATTTTAATCGCTTCAGGGGCAAAACCAACTCCTCTAAATATTAAAGGAGAGGACTATCTTACGTATAGTGACGAATTCTTAGAATTAGAAGAACTGCCAGAGAAAATTATCTTTGTAGGAGGCGGGTATATTTCATTTGAATTTGCTCATATTGCGGCAAGAGCTGGTTCTGAAGTTCATATCATCCACCGGGGAGAAAAGCCACTAGAGAATTTTGATGCGAATCTTGTTGACTTACTGATGAAAAAATCTATAGATATAGGCATAAAGGTTCATTTAGAAAGTTCTGTTGCATCTATTCGTAAAGAAAAGGATGGCTATATCGTTACATCAAAAAAAGGGGAAGACACATATGAACTAAAAGGAAATCTAGTTGTTCACGGAGCTGGTCGAATCCCTTCATTAGATATGGATCTTGAAAATGGAAATGTTGAATACGATAAGCGTGGAGTTAAAGTAAATCATTATTTACAAAGTGTAAGTAATCCACATGTGTACGCAGCAGGTGATGTCGTTGCGACAGATGGATTACCGCTTACCCCAGTAGCAAGTTTGGAGTCTCATATTGTTGCCTCAAATTTACTAAAGGGAAATCATAAAGAAATTGATTATCCTGTTATGCCTTCCGTTGTGTTTACTGTTCCTAAAATTGCCTCTGTGGGTCTTAGTGAAGAAAAAGCAAAGGAGATGAATCCTGATATTAAGGTTGTTCATAAGGAGGTATCGAATTGGTTTACATATAAACGAACCAATGAATCTCATGCAGCCATCAAACTGTTAATTAACGAAGAAAAGAACCAAATCATGGGTGCTCATCTCATTAGTAATGAAGCAGATGATCTTATTAATCACTTTGCAACAGCCATTCAATTTAAGTTGACAACAAAAGAATTAAAGAAAATGATTTTTGCTTATCCAACGACTGCTTCAGATATTGGGCATATGTTGTGAGTGAAGTGAACAGTTGGAAATATTAAAATCTAGTATGAAAATTGGTTTTCGAAAAACTTTACATGTATCAATTGTACTAATTAGCAAAGGTGTTGAATTACATGATGAATGGAAATGGAATGGGTGAAGGATTTATGGGATTCGGATTTTTTGGAATTCTAATTCTAGTGTTGATTGTTTTGATTGTCGTCTGGATGATGAAATCAGGTAGCAATATATCTCATAACAATTCTGTGGAGACGCTTAATCAACGCTTAGCAAAAGGTGAGATTTCAGAGGAAGAGTATGATCGTTTAAAAAAGAAATTAAACCAATAATATTCATTATTAGGGTTTGACCTATTGATAAAGAATACTGCTCTTATAGAGGGCGTTTTACAAGCATAGAAAAGCTTCTAGATGTTGCTTCCTATGCTTTTTTTTTGACTAAATTAAAGATAGATGATTTTTTATAGGGAGCCATTCGATAAGGTGATTAATACTAATCCACTACTTGTTTTTAATAACGTATAACGTAGAAAGTTATTCTTTAAAAAAAGTAACCTCACAAAATCTACACATTCATTTATTATCCTTAAACAAGAAGAGTTTCTTAAAGAATTAACCTCAGGAGCTTATCAAATAAAATAAATGGTTCATATTTTCTGGTTTACATATTTAATTCATACATAATAAAAGGAGTTATGAAAATGTATGACGTTTTTAATTCTATCAGTCAGCTTGTAAGTGGTCCTCTAACAAATATAGCTTACCAAACAAATTCAATTCCAATCTTATCTGCTTTTGTGTTAGGTGTTCTTGGAGCTGCAGCTCCATGTCAGTTTACAGGTAATATAGGTGCAATAACATTTTATGGAAATCGGTCATTTCAGAAAGGCATTTTATGGGGAGAAGTATTCTTTTTTATTTTGGGTAAGGCGGTTGTATTTTCAAGTCTGGGACTTATTGTCTGGATTATCGGTCAAGAATATCAACATAATCTTGTCAAAGTATTACCATGGGCGAGAAAGTTCTTTGGGCCAATGGTTGTGTTGATTGGTCTGTACCTTTTAGGTGCTTTTAAGATGAAATGGACTTTAAAGCTCGGAAAGGTCCCTGAAAAGTTTTTAAAGAAAGGTAGATGGGGCGCGTTTCTTATGGGCGGAAGTTTTTCACTTGGATTTTGTCCAACTATGTTCTCCTTGTTCTTTCTTTTGCTAATGCCACTTGTTTTATCAAGTTCATATGGAGTCATATTACCAGCTACTTTTGCTATAGGAACTTCGTTGCCCTTTCTTTTTGCAATGTTTTTAATTTGGTATTTTGGTTTAAGTGGAGCTTTGTTAAAGAAGGGTAGAAAATTTGGAGCTGTCCTACAACAAATAGCAGGAGTAGCTCTCATTATAATTGGAATATTGGATGGCGTCACTTACTGGTTATAGTTCAAGATACCAATGAGGTTCAAATGATAAATATTACATGAAATTCCTTACGATTAACTTAATAAAGGAGTGAAAGGGAATGAATTCTATCCAACCATTAAATCGAATTGCAATTGAACTAGGTCCTTTAACTGTTTATTGGTATGGATTGATTATTGCTAGTGGTGCGATATTAGGTCTAGCATTCGTTTTAAAAGAGGCAAGACGTATAGGTATCGATAAAGATCTATTTATCGATCTGATTTTGTATGCTTTGCCGATTTCTATATTATCTGCAAGAATCTATTACGTCCTATTCAGCTGGGACTATTATAAAGAAAACCTCGGAGATATTATTGCGATTTGGGAAGGCGGCATTGCAATCCACGGTGCATTAATTGGTGCAGTCTTAACGGCAGTAGTGTTCGCAAGAAAGAGAAAGGTTTCTTTCTGGAAGATAGCAGATGTAGCAGCACCGGGATTGTTAATTGGACAAGCAATTGGTCGGTGGGGAAACTTCATGAATCAAGAAGCACATGGAGGAGCAGTTTCAAGAACCTTCCTTGAAGGACTAGGATTACCAGATTGGATTGTGAACCAAATGTTAATCGACGGAACATATTACCACCCTACTTTTTTATATGAATCAATTTGGAACGTTGTGGGATTGATCGTTTTATTATTGATTCGGAATAGGTTGTCCTTGAGACGAGGAGAACTTTTTCTGAGTTATCTCATCTGGTATTCATTCGGTAGATTTTTTATTGAAGGAATGAGGACAGATAGCTTAATGTTGACTTCTTCATTTAGAATGGCACAAGCCATTTCGATAGTCCTTATAATAGGCAGTTTCTTTTTCATTTACTATCGTAGGAGATATGTCAAACCATTACCAGCGTACGGAGATTGACTTTTAATAATGGAATCAGTCTTATGTTTACGATGACTATGGGTATGATCAAACTATATGGTTAAATTATTAAAAGCATTCCATTTATGTGAGGTATAACAAAAATGGCTTTTCTTAAACAATCCACCTGGATGGAGAATTTAAAAGTTAATGTGTATGTGGGTTACATATACAAATAATTAAAATTTCACGAATTCCGCACAATAGATATAATTTAATCGAATAAAAAATGAGGGATTAGTATGAAAAAAATTCTCGTTATCGATGACGAGTGGAATATGAGGAATTTAATTAAGATATACCTTACAAGGGAAAAAATGAAAATCGATGAAGCAGGAGATGGTACTGTTGGAGTCGATATGGCTTCCCAATCTTCCTATGACCTGGTCATTTTAGATATTATGATGCCAGATATTGATGGATGGGAGGTCTGTTACAGGATTCGAGAATTTCAAAATGTCCCAATCCTGATGCTGACAGCCAGAACCGATATAACTGATCGTGTTCGAGGCTTAAATTTGGGTGCAGATGACTATTTAACTAAACCGTTTGCTCCTGAGGAATTGGTGGCACGTGTAAATGCACTTTTAAGACGCCATGAAATTGGTCAATCCTCTTCTACTCCTTATTTTATACAAGATGGGTTATCCATTGATAGTGTTAGTAGAGAGGTTAAGGTTAACGAGCAATTAGTTGAGTTCACTCGGAAAGAGTTTGAATTGTTTCATCTTTTAGTTAGTCAACCAAATCAAGTGTATACAAGAGAAATATTATTGAATCAAATTGGATCATTTGATGACTTTCATGATTTACGCACGGTCGATACACATGTTAAAAATATACGCGAGAAACTTCGGAAATCAGATTTTCCATTTAACCCAATAAAAACAATCTGGGGAGTAGGATATAAATTTAATAAAGAAGAGGATCGTTCATGAAGTGGGATAAAATCGTTTTAAAGCTTGGTGGCATCATTATGATCTTATTTTTAGTCGTATTGTTACCATTAGGTTTTGTAGTTAACCAAATATTTTCTGGATTTTATTTTAGTGAAATTCAAGAGGAAACTGAAGTTTTATCCCAACGTTACGCCAGAACAATTACATCAATAGAAAACCCGATGACGCATTCGATGTTTGAATCTCTTGCAGATTTAACGAATAAAGAAGTCATCATTATAAATAAGGAAAAGAAAGAGGTAACGAATTCGGGTGTAAGTGGATTTGCTATTTCTGAGAGAGAATTTAACGAATTATTATCCGGTAATCCGATTACAAAGCAAATTGAGGAAATTACCAATAAACACAAATTTTATGTTTCAGGTCACCCAATTAGCACATCTGGTGATTTTATAGGTGCTGTCTTTGTCCTTACCTCAGTGGATGGTATTTATGATTCTATCTCGGAGGTAAGGAACTTTCTCATTTTATCTGGATTTGGGGCACTATTCCTTGCTCTTGGATTTACATTTATGATTTCCAGAAAAATGTCTGCTCCTCTTTTAAAGATGGAGAAAGCAACGAGGCAATTAACTAGAGGAAATCTAGATGTACGTTTGGAGGTATCTTCGAGGGATGAAATTGGATCGTTATCTCAAGCGATCAATGATCTAGCTCAGGAATTAAATCGTTATCGAACAAATAGAAGAGAGTTCTTCGCTGATATCTCTCACGAATTGCGAACTCCAATTTCATATCTACAGGGATATGCACAGGTATTACGAGAGGGTTACTACCAGAATAATGATGAAAAACAACAGTATCTAAAAATTATTCAGGATGAATCGAAGCGACTAACTCAATTGATTAATGACGTATTTGAACTATCTAAAATGGAAGAAGCTCGTATTGAACTCAATTTTGACTATGTAAATATAAGTGAAATAGCTGAGCAAGTACTTTCAAAGGTACAAAGAGAAGCTCAGATTAAAGGATTAAATACATCCCTTAGGGTAACCAATCATTTACCTCTGATAAAGGCTGATTCAGTAAGGATGGAACAAATATTTATTAATTTACTAAGCAATGCGATACGTTATTCAAATGAAGGATTGATCAAGATGGAAATAGTATATAACCATAAATACCTAAAAGTAGATATTGCAGATAACGGGATCGGTATTCCTAAGGAAGAACTTCCATACATCTTTGAGAGATTTCATCGTGTTGAAAAATCACGCTCAAGGGATTTTGGAGGAACAGGATTAGGATTAGCTATAGTGAAGCAATTAGTTGAGCTTCAAAACGGTTCCATTACTGTTGACAGTCAAATTGGGAATGGAACACGTTTTACATTGTCTTTTCCTATAGAGGAGGAGAACTATGAAAAAAATTGAATGGTTAATGGCCATCATATTAATAGTTGCTGGATTAATCTGTCTAACTATTTCCGGAACAGCTATATTGGGTCCCGAATCGATAAATTCATATTTATTAACGCTGATCCAACTCTGTTTTTGGATGGGAATTCCCATAATTGTAGTAGGGATTTTATATTTTATTCTTTTATCGAAAAAGAAGAAAGGAAAAAATGAATGAAAAGACTGTACCATTTAGTTGCTCTCATGACTTTCTTATTAATAAGCCAAATTCCTGTTAGCGTGTTTGCTCATGGGACTGAGGAAGACCAAACGAGTTTGGCCTTACAAAAAGGTTTAACATACACTCTGGTGATATCATTTATTTTATGTGTGTTATTTTATACGTTATTTTGGTTATCTCAAAAAAAATAAAGCAAATCAACCATAAGAAAAAAGAGGAAAGGATGCAGAGAGACAAATTTCGTAGGGTAGCAAAAGTATACAAGTGGTTGAGTATTTTCTTTTTAGCAATATTTCTGATTACGGGGGCATTAACGCTATTCAACCGTCAATCTTTTGAAAGCACGATAGAATTTCAACATATTCATGGATTGGGTTACACAAATAATGGAGAAGAACTATATGTACCTGCCCACGATGGACTAAGGATCTTTTCCCATGACGAATGGGGAATCCCTGAGGGAGAAAAACATGACTATATGGGATTTTCAATAACTGATGAGGGCTTTTACAGCAGCGGTCATCCGTCGCCTTCATCTAATATGAAGAACCCCTTTGGAATTGTAAAGAGCGATAATATGGGGAGAAATCTTGAAAGGCTAGATTTATATGGTGAAATTGACTTCCATAGCATGACGGCTGGATATTATTCGCATGTTATTTATGTTCAGAACCCTGAACCAAACTCACGAATGGAAGAGACAGGTCTATATTACACATTAGATGATACTAAAACTTGGGAGAAAAGTCAGATGAATGGAGTAAGTGGTCAACCAGCAGCTATGGCTGTACATCCAACTCTGAAGAACATTATAGTTATTAGTACAAATGAAGGGGTGTTTTTATCGAAAGACTATGGAAATACTTTTGAAATATTAATGGATATTGCAGCTACTTCTTTAGCTTTTGCTGAAGAAGGAGACTTATTCGTAGGGACTATTACGGAGGAAGCTTCTTTAATTAAGGTGAATATTAATTCAGGAGGAGAAACGGCCCTTCCTATACCTGGACTAAGTGATGGGGATGCGATTTCCTATGTTGCAATAAACCCGCAAGATTCAAATGAAATTGTATTTACAACTTTCCAGAAAGATATTTTTCTTACTAGGAAAAATGGTGAGCATTGGGAACAAATAGTGACAAAGGGAGTGGCCACTACTAACTAATATAAAACAGTAACGTCATCTAATAATGGCTAAAAGTTTGAGACTACAGATTTTTTCGAATTTGGTCACGAGTGATGATTCATCTTCGACTTTGAGTAAATAAATTAAGATCTGTGTACACTACCACATACATTGATGAAAGTGATTAGTGGAAAAAAATCCTTGAGTTCGATGAGCATTTAGTTGATTTGCTATTGATACCCTGTATTCATATCTAAGTGCCATAGGGGAGCGTAGTTACTGTCTGTGAAGATAGTAAAGGATTAATGTATGGTCATAAATTGAAAATCGAACAAACAAAACAAAGGCCAGAGTTAATGACATAATGCCTCAAGGTAGTGTCTATATGATATGGAAGCAATACCGAAATGAGAATTAAATCCTTTATGTGACTTGTGTTAGTGTCGTTTCATAATATCAATTAAGGAGTGGAAAATATGATGATGGGTTGGGGTGTAATTAGCATGCTTTTATGGATAGTTATTCTAGGTTTTATCATATATGGAATCACAGTACTAGTTAGAAAGCCTTTTGATAAAAAGGAAGATCATTCTCTCCAAATATTAAAGGATCGTTTAGCTAAAGGAGAAATAGATGAAAAAGAATACAATGATAAAAGGGCCATTTTAAAGAGTAGAGATTAAATTATTATGAGTGCTTTATGTCGGTTGTAAGAAATAACATACTGTTAGCCATCTTCACAAATTCAACAAATTTAAAGAGTAGACTTAGGATTATCAAATAAAAGGAGTGAAGATGATGAGACTAAAAAAAGGGTCATTTATATTTTCTTTTGCACTAGCCGCACTTTTAGTAGTCGGACAAGCTGCATTTGCAGAAGGAGCTGAGGATAATGGAGTGGGTTTCTCAGCAAATGGCAATAACATGATGGGCAATATGGATGGAAACGGTATGATGAACATGATGAATGGTAACGGAATGACGAAAATGATGGAAAATGGAAACATGTCTAGCATGATGAATGCTATGAATTCTCCTCAGAGAGAGAAAATGATAGAGGCTTGTGGTAACTTTATGGAATCTCAAGAAGGCAACGTAGAAAAAAGTAATACTTCAAAGTAATACACGATCTTGTTAAGGCCTCGTTTAGAGGCCTTAACTATTTTTGTGAGGATTAACAGTTCAGTTGGGAGCGATGAGTTATGAAGAAATGGGGTCCAATGCTATACGATTGTGCTATGGCTCCTTTAGAGAAAGTTAGGTTTAGGAAAATTAGAGCAACTCTAATCAATAGGGCAACAGGAAGAGTGTTAGAGGTTGGGTCTGGAACTGGAGTGAATTTCCCACTTTATCATAAAGTAACAAGAGTAGATGCAATTGAACCAAATCCCTCGATGAAGAAACGAGCTATAAAAAGGTTGAAACAATCAAAGGTTCCTATACACATGACCAATGGCAATGCTGAGATATTACCTTTTGAAAATAACACGTTTGATACTGCTGTAGCGACACTTGTTTTCTGCACCATTCCGGACCCTCAAAAAGCGATTGATGAAATCCAACGTGTTTGTAGACCTAATTCTACTATACTGCTATTTGAACATGTCAAAATGAATCAATCATTGTTGGGGAAAACACAAGATATTTTGACCCCAGTATGGAAGCGAGTTTGTGATGGATGTCATCTAAATCGCAATACGTTGGAATTACTGAAAGCATCCAATATAGAAGTTGTGAGAGTAGAATCTTACTATAAGGGCCTTTTTTTGGTCATAGAAGGTGTGAATAGAAAAGATACTGATAGCAATCGTAAGAATGGTCATGAACAATTATGAGAAGTGTTCCAGTGAGTCACAGGATAAAACTTATTAAAGTAGTACCTTTGCTTGTAATAGCATTTTTCTTACTTATTGTTGATTCATCCATAGTGGATGCACACTCTTCGTTAGAAAAAACGTCTCCCAAAAATGGAGAGGTATTGGAAGTATCACCTTCAGTAATAGAGATTACGTTTCAAGATCCTGTTATTTTACATTCAGAATCGGTTAAGATCATTGATGGAACCGGATCCGAGGTTCAAATAAAAGAAACCAAACTTAGCTCACAAGATGCTGGAAATATCAATGTTGCTTTAGAAAGTAAACTAGAGCCTGGAAAATATATTGTCAGGATAAACGTCTTAGCATTAGATGGATATTCGATTAAAGAAGAATTCAATTTTTTTATCCAGAAAAGGGCTTCAGTAGAAAAAGACATGGATTTCAAACTAATAAGATCAAGTATTAGAGATGGGGAAATCATTAAGGGGTCCCCAGACCAATTGGAATTATGGTTTAATCATCCTGCAGAAGTGTCCGCATTCGGACTTTTTAATGACCAACAAGAAGTAATTAAAACGAAAATTTCAATGGCTAATTCCGAAGATCCTTCCCATATCATTATTCCATTTTCAGAAGAACTTGATCAAGGAACATACCAGGTTACCTGGTATGCCTCTCCGTCTGAAGTAGACAAGCAGATATTCTCTAACAATAAACAGGGCGCTTTTTATTTTGCAGTCGATGAGTTTTCTTCCTTAAGTCAAGGCGCAGGATTAGAAGATAGAGGCCTCATATGGTCAATACTTGATTTTACTTTTGAATTAAAACAAATAGCATATTGGTTTATTTTTATTGGTTTATCACTGTTATTCGGCTTTAACTGGTTTCATACTGTGGTGACTAAAAATAAGTTTTGGCATTATCAGTCCTTAACGTTAAATATCTTACTTTTTATAGTTAGTGCTTTAGGTATCACTTTAATGGTGATTTATCAAAGGACAGAGTTACCTGAGTTATCCATAGTCGAATTCATTCAACTAAAGTTCACTTGGATTCCTATTGTTCAATTTCTTTTACTTTCTTTTGGTTTTTTAATCAAAAAGATAAGGCTATTTTTATTTGGACTAACATTATTAATGTTGCCATTTGTCATCGGACATGCCTCTTATCCAAGATATGGTGGTTATGTAACAATGGCTATTTCCTATCTTCATGTGCTATCCGTTGCAATTTGGATGGGAGGTCTTTTGGCATTATTGTTAAAACCTAAAAGCATTAAAAATATAGAATGGATAAAAACTGCTGGAGTGCCCTTTACAAAATGGGCTTTATTAAGTGTCGTAGTGATCATCTTTTCAGGAATCGCGATGACCTTTCAATTTCTTCCTTCTTTTTCATTAGGGAGTCTGTTCGTAAGTGAGTGGGGAAGAGCTCTTGTTATAAAAACAACATTATTTATTATCCTGGTAGTGATAGGATATGTTCAGCGAAAAACGATCCTGAATCTGATTTCAAAATTTGATCATTCTTTCTTTGTAAGAACAAGAGCTGAGGTGTTTTTTGGAATTATCACTCTCTTTTTTGCAGCTTCGTTAGTCGCAACCAATCCTGGTGCCGGTGAGCAAGGGGTCTATCTTGAGAAGAATGTTAAAGAAGACTTAGCTCTCGATGTAGAGGTTACGCCGTTTCATGTTGGACAAAATACCATGACCTTACAGTTCCAAGAGGATTCAACTATTCGCAACGTTTCTGTTGTTCTTAGTATGCCTCCTAACTGGAAAGTAGAAAGAAAAGCGTTTGCAGTTGATGACAGAACCTATAAGCTAACAGGTAATTTACTACATGCAGCAGGGACGTTAAAGATGGACATTTCGGTTGAGTTGACAAACGGAAAGGAAATACAAATTCCTTATAGAATTGTAGTTCCGGGTGAAACACGCTTTAATGAGTCATGATTTGAATAAATGAATGAGGTCTTAAAAGACCCAGAAACGAGGTCATAAAAATTGAATACCATTCACCATGGATTTTGGACATACTTTGTTTTTCGAAAAAAAAAGAACTTAGTGAAATGGTTTGTGTTAGGTGCTGTTGGGCCAGATGTGATTTATTTCATTATGTTCTTCTTCCTTGCCATTGAAAAAGGAATTCTGAACATTCAGTTATTCACAGACTTATTTCAGTTAGTCATGTCTGGATTCGAAATGGATTCATCTAGTAAATCAGTGAATCAATTGCACGATTTTATTCTTGAAATGTTCAATAATCCAGTAGTAGATATGCTCCGAAAAACGGGACACTCACTCATTATCTGGGGAATTGTATACGGTGGGGTTGTATGGAGAAAAGGTCTAAAGTTAACCCGGTTACATGCGCTCTTATTTGGATGGGTAGGTCATATTATTACAGATTTACTGACGCATGTGACAGACGCTACACCGATTTTCTATCCAATCAGTGACTTTGTGATAAAAGGTCCCGTTTCTTATTGGAATCCTAACTACTACGGAAAAGAATTTCAAACCATTAATACGATATTGATAATCGTCGCCACCGTCTACATGGTTTATGACTTTATAAAGTACAAAAGAAGAAATAAAAAATAAGTTTCTTTTCTAGCGAAAAGAATAAACAATTTTTTAAAAAAAGGAAGTGATTGTATAAAACATATCCGTTCGGTTGTTGTGGTAGGACTCGTGGTTTTCTTTTTGATGGTATGGATGGTTCCATCATTTAGAGAGATAATTCCCATTCTCTTTTCAACTGATGCCGTTGAAAGTCTGAAAACTTACATGAGATCATTAGGCTTTTGGGGTCCACTTTTCGCTATCTTTTTAATGGTTTTACACAGCGTCGTTTTTGTTCCTTCAGAAATCATTTTGTTTGCAAATATCTATATTTATGGTTTTGCATTAGGACTCATATATACTTGGATTGGCTCAATGCTTGGTGCCTATTTATCTTTTTATTTAGCTCGTTTATTTGGAAAGCCATTAGTAGAAAAATTTGTTTCCATAGAAAAGCACGAAAAGTTTGATCGGTGGTTTCAAAAGAATGGAACGTTCGGTTTGTTTATATTACGTTTAATTCCTTTATTTTCATTTAATTTACTCAATTACGGGGCAGGATTAGTATCCATTACTTTTTGGCAGTTCACGTGGTCTACAGCTTTGGGAATCATTCCGCCGATGATGGTGATGGGCTGGTTGTATATAAACTCGCTACAAACGAATTGGGGGCTCATCATTTTATTCGTTTTGATCGTTAGTATCGTTTTAATTAAAATTTATAAGAAAGGTTCATTGGCGAAATACAGCAGAAGAAGTAGGGGCTGACCCTTGTTCAATATGATTTTAAATTAACCTCTTGACCTTGTAGTTTAGTATAAGGTTTATACTTATGGTAAATCTACTGGAGGTGTTATGAAATGGGAAAAAGAAATGTAGAGGTTTTTATTGCAGGCTGTCCAATGTGTGATGAAACCGTAAGTTTGGTGAAAGAGTTAAGCTGTGATCAATGTTCTATTTCTTACTATAATTTAAATGAAACAAGTAAAGAGAAAGCAGGTCTGGAAAAAGCAAAAGAATATGGGATTACTCGAGTTCCAGCAGTAGTGGTTGATGGAAAGCTTATAGATTGTTGTCAGCAGCAACAACGCATAACTCGTGAAGTACTGGAGAAAGCAGGAATTGGTCAGGGCTAAGACTGTTAATTATTTAAGGGAGTGATTCTTTTGCGTGATGGCCTATTAATTGGAGATTTAAGTAAGAAATTTAATATTACTACTCAATCAATAAGGTACTATGAACGAATAGGCTTAATTAATCCTCCAAAGCGAACAGAGTCAAAGTATCGTATCTATTCTAATGAAGACGAAAGTAAGCTCCGCTTTATTTTACAGGCAAAGCAATTCGGTCTATCATTAGATGATATTAAGGAGTTAATCAATCTTAGTTCCAATAATATACGTCCGTGCGAACATCTGAAAAGCTTACTGGAACACTATATTCGAGATGTAATTAACCGTATCCAGAAGCTTGAAGATTTCAGGTCCCAACTAATTGACCGATATGAGCAGTTAGAAGTCGTTGTAAATCATAATGAAGGTAATATATGCAAGATAATAGAAAGTGAATCACTGAAATAATCTAACAACCCGTTACTAATCATCACGTAACGGGTTGTTAATTGAGCACATTTAAAAGGAAAACAAAAAAAATAATTAGATTGCTTTGAACAAAAGTTAGACTTGTTACAGAAAAATAAGTAATATATATCACATTGTAGGTAATGCATTATTGTATGAATCTATGTGTATTATCTTGAATCCGAGTCTTCTGTAAACTCGAAGCGTTAGTTGAAGATGAGATCAAAAAAGACCTATCACATTATATATATGTATAATATGTGTGGTTCTTTTAATACCAAGCGTTAAAGTCCTCTAACCTAAATATAACATTGGTTATACCCCTATATGCACGATGCTGATAAGGACGGTATGGTAGGTGAGTAGGCCATTAAATCATTCGGCAGGTTTTAATTCGACGACTTCCAATTATTTCAGAGCTAATCCATGAATACGGATTAGCTCCTTTTTTATAGAGTAAAGTAACTCTACTTAAAATAATATAATTTTTTAGTTTCCTGTTTTATTAATTCCTCTCCATTTAATCGAAGCGTGATTTTAATTCCTCATAAAAAGTGTTCGGTCCATTTTGAGAGTAATATAGATGCTCTTTCTATTACATACCAGAAACTTGAATCAAACTTCACCTATCCACAATTGTCCACTATAAGACCTAGTCAAATCTTTTTATGGGTGCTCAAATGAATTGACGGGGGTAGTCAAATCATTTGAGGGGGGTGTTTTACCTAATATATGGATAAAAACCCGGTCAAATCATTTGAGGGGGGTGGTAAAATCATTTTAGTACCCGGAATCGGTGTTCTCCGGGCAAATGAATTGACGGGGGGTAGTAAAATGAATTGAGGGGGACTACTAAAATGTTTTGACCAGGGGCGGTAAAATTATTTGACCCGATGTATTAAAAGGGTTATGAATTACAACGTAATGAAATACGAAGTTGATATATTACGAATTGGAGAAAACACAACTATAGAATACCCAATTCAAGACGACCTTAAAATTCCTTGTAGAATTCCAATATCAAAGGTATAATACCCCTATATTGATTTTATTTTAATTTTTGTGCGATCCATTTTAGGATTAGCGGTAACTATAAAAAAGACACTAACCTTTGGGTTATAGAATTGAGCGCTCTCTGTGTGCTTATTTATCTATTAAACTCAAAGGTTATTTTTTTTCTTCATATATATCTTTGTGCATGGTCAAACGAGAATGAAAGATTCCTGCGAGGAGTCTGTCGTTCTCGTTTTTTATATAGATAAAACTTTTTGAAAGGGTGTTTCTAGTGAAGAAAAAACGCTGGAAGACAAAAATGGGTGAGAAAACAAGAGAAGAGAGGATCGAGGAGCTTAATGAGAAGTTGGAGGCTGGTGTTGCTGAATTTTCGTATAATCCAGAAGAATTTAAGGCTTATTTGGAAATGAAGGCAATCATGCCTTCTTATTCGTTTCGGAACTTAATCCTTGCTAGAGCTCAACTGCCAGAAGCGAGATTTCTAGCTTCTTTTAAGCATTGGAACAAGCTAGGTAGGAAAGTGAAGAAAGGATCTAAGAGCTTACGCATTTTAGCTCCTCGATTTAAGAAGGATGAGGAAGATGATAAGGATAGGCTAACTGGATTCATCCCTGTACCGGTATTTGATGTATCACAAACCGAAGGTGATCCACTACCTATAGACCGTATCAAAATTGAATTAGAGGGTGATTGTAAGGAAGCCCGCCAAATCATTGGTTGGGCTGAAACGATTGCTGAGAAGGATGATTGTCCAATTCACTATGGAAACGCAGATGATGCTTACGGGTACTACGTTCCATCTGAGCACCGTATTGTGGTGTCAGACAAGGTGTCCATTAACCACAGGTGCAAAACCTTGGTACATGAATTGGTTCATTCAAAAGTTCATCGCTTTGACTTGAAATCTTCTAGCATGGAAAAAGAAGTCGTCGCTGAAGGAACAGCATTTATCATCTGTTCGTACTTTAACCTCGACACTTCAGACTATTCCTTCCGCTATTTGAAATCATGGGCGAATGGTGACCAAGAGAAATTACTAGAATACGGCTCTCAGATTTGCGACACAGCAAAGAAAATCATTGAAGAATTTGAAGAGCTGGAAGAAAAAGAGAAAGCAGCGAAATCAGAATCTGTTCCTGCTTAGAGAAAAAAGAAATAGAAATAAGAACAAGTGTTCTATAAAATAAACTTAACAAGGGAGGTGTTCCCTATCTTAAGGATAGGTGATGCTCATTCACCTTCCTTTTGATTAGGGAGTTATATGAGCGCCATTGATTGGAATGAAATTGAAGAAACGAATGAACAACCGAAGATGTTGGAAGTATATCTGGATCAGAGCTGGCAAGATGCCTTTTGTTATGCACTGGCGTTAGAAGAACCGAATAGAGAAGGTCAGCTGCCCAAAGTATTAATGGCAATCATCTCTGGAAATGATTCCACTCTCCAATCGATTAAAGCAGCATTTGATATTGGAAGTAGCGGGTTATATTTCGGTCATGGTGTTAAGGGATTAGCAAGTTATGACTTTAGCCGAGAATTTCAGATGGTTGCTGAAAAAGGAGCTTATGAAAAGTTTCCGATTACCATTAACCAGAATAGAAAAGCTTTGGCTATGGTGCATAACGACCTCCTTGGAGATAACGACTATGTTCTCTCGTTTGAGGGAGATCCAGCTGAAGACATCAGGCAAATATTTGGTGGAGGAAAATATGGTCTACATATCTTACCTTCCTGGAAGGAACGAGTGTATGAAGAACTAAAGCAGCGCGGTTTTCTTGAAGAGGTCGATTTTTATCGCGATTCAGGGCTTTTTAAGGAAGGGTTTGCTCTTCATAAGCTCACTTTAGAGGAAGAACAGGCAGATAACCTTATATCAGAGCTTATTGCTGAAGGTGTTTTAACCTTCCCGCAAAACGGTTCTGGTAAAGCGCTTGAGGAAACCAATGACCTCACAAGTTACATGGGAGATTTTGTTGACCAGATGGTGGACAAGGTGTCGGACCAGGTTCAGCCCACCCATAACCCAATGGAGGATGAGGTACTTGAACAGTTTGATTCTTATAAAAGACCTTTGTTCCCAGTACAAGGTCACGTAGCAACCGCTGTTGCAAAACGTCTTGAGAATCAAAAGAGTTTGATTATACAGGGCGAGATGTCGACTGGAAAAACGTCGATGCTTGTTGCTCTAGCAGATGGCTTTTATCAACGAAAACAAAAGAGCGGTTTCTTTGCTTGCGTGATGGTACCACCATCCCTAACCAAGAAGTGGCCAGAGGAAATTAAAGAAATCATTCCAGGAGCTGAAGTCTATGTGATCAGCCATACAAAACAATTGGTTGATTTTCATGTGAAATGGACAAATGCAGGAAGACCAAAACCTAAGCGACCTACATTTTTTGTCATCTCATTTACCACGATGCGTGGGGATTGTGCGTTAGAAGCAGTTCCAGAGTATAAGCGTATCAAGACAGAGTTGCAAGTTCGTACAGGAACCGAAGCCTACCGAGAAGGATACTATTGTCCTGATTGCGGTGAATTGGTTTTAGTAAAAGAATCTTCCAACGTATCGTTGCAGGAAAATGGTGAAGAGGTCACTGAAACAATCACTCGTCCAATGAAACATGGGGAGTTTGGTAATTCACGACGTCTCCACAATTCCAAGCAACCCGCTAATGCATTTTGTGAAGCATGTGGAGGTAGCTTCTGGACCAAAAGAGTAATGAACCGTTATTCTTCTTTTAAAGAATGGAGTAAGCATGAAAAGAAAATTGCTCATGCAGCTAGTGATGGGAATACAAACTTGGTTCGACATCTTCAATCCAATCAAACAGAGATACCGAAAGCAACCGGAAAGCCACGCAGAATCGCAACGATTGAATATATCCGAAGAAAAATGAATAACTTCTTCGATATTTCGTTAGTTGATGAAATACACGAATTAAAGTCTGGTATGAGTGCCCAAGGTAATTCGTTAGGTAGCCTAGTCGCTGCATCTAAGAAAGTGGTGGGCGGTACAGGGACTTTGTTTGGTGGTAAAGTGCGCTCGCAAGGGCATTTAGTAATTCGGTTAGTAGGATAACCGTAGGTGAGTAGAGGTATCAGTAAACCTATCATCACAACCTTACTCGTGAGGGAAACCAATAACGGGGACAGCAGCATGGTTGGTAATGTCATAAGTCACCTAACTATCAGGGTGCAACTGCGTGGCTAGATGAAAAGATACAGATGAGGATGAATGCTATACTGCGTGAACGATAGCCAGAGGGGTCCTAGCGAAGACATAGACGGAAGATAGTTACAAACGTCTGTTGACCATATACTATTTGACCGCTTTGCCATCAAATAGTTTCTATCTTTAAGACCGCTTTTCCATCTTAAAGATCATACCTTAGTGGTCACCCAATCAAAGTCAATGATAAATGGCGAAAGTCGCATCCGACACTGAATCATTCCTATGTTACTAAATGTACTAAACGAGGATTGTCTAAGTCAGAATGCCGTTAGGCTATGACACCTTAGATGTCTGAATATCTGATATGACAACGGAGAACCCGTAGTAGTCTGAGCTAGGGAAAGCCTAGTACACGGCGAAGGGGTCAGGTTATCCTGTCCAATAATAAAATTAGGAAGGTGTGTAATACACTATGCAAATCCCAAAAGTAGTTATGGACAATCTAGTTAAGAAGTCTATAAAAAACCAAGAGTTCACATTTAATCGAATTTACCGTCATTTATACAATGTTGATTTCTTTCTTGAAGCTTACAGTCATGTAGCCAGCAATGAAGGAAATATGACAAAAGGTTCGGATGGTAAAACGATCGATGGAATGAGTATAGAGAGAATTAACAATATTATTGAACAGCTAAAAGATGAAAGTTACCAACCTAATCCATCAAAAAGGGAATACATCTCCAAAAAATCAGGAGGTCAAAGACCACTTGGTATTCCATCGGTAGACGACAAGTTAGTTCAAGAAGTTGCTCGGAGATTACTTGAAGGAATCTATGAACCTGTCTTTAAAAAGTCATCACATGGTTTCAGACAAAATCATAGTTGTCACACTGCTCTTACCCAAATTCAGAAGAACTTCACTGGAGTTAAATGGTTTGTAGAAGGTGATATAAAAGGGTTCTTTGATAATATTGACCACCACATCCTTATTAATCTTCTAAAAAGAAAAATTAAAGATGAGAAGTTCATACGACTTATCTGGAAATTTCTCAAGGCAGGATATTTAGAAGATTGGGTCTATCACAAAACCTATAGTGGAACTCCTCAAGGTGGAATCATAAGTCCTTTATTAGCCAACATTTATCTGCACGAGCTGGACTCTTATATTGAAAAATATGCAGAACAGTTTAACACAGGTAAAAGACGCAAAAGAACTCATGAATATAGAGCATTAGAATGGCAACTTACAAAATTGAAAAAGTCTGATGAAGAATGGAAACAACTGACTGAAATAGAGAAAAAGGAACATAGGAAAGCCTTCAAAAAGCTAATCAAGCAAAGAAATAATATGAGCGCAACAGAACCTTTTGATAATAGTTTTAGCAGAATTTATTACACCAGATACGCTGATGATTTCATCGTCGGTGTGATTGGAAGTAAACAAAAAGCTGAACTGATTAAAGAAGATATTAAAGTCTTCTTACAAAAGGAATTAAAACTTGAACTATCCGACGAGAAAACACTAATTACCCATAGTCATGAAGAGAAAGCTAGATTCCTCAGCTTTGACATTACAGTAAGTCAAAGCAACCAAGCTAAAAGAGGTAAAGACGGCAAACTCCAAAGACATAATAACGGAAAAGTGAAACTCTACGTTCCGAAGGAAAAATGGATTAATAAACTTCTTGAGAAGAAAACCTTACAGATGGAAGGTAAGAATTGGAGAACTGTCCATAGACAAGAGCTAGTCAATTATGATGATCTTGAAATTCTCAGTATCTACGATGCTGAATTACGTGGCTTCTATAACTACTATAAGTTTGCGAACAATGTCAGCGTACTGAACAAGATGGCTTACATCATGGAATACAGTATGTACAAGACATTCTCAGCAAAATACAGAATTTCAGTTCGGAAAGTAATAGACAAGTTTAACGTCAATGGGAACTTTACTGTTCAATATGAAACAAAGAAGGGTGCAAAATCAAGACAGCTAATAGACTCTTTCAAAAGAGATACTAAAATCAGCAAAGACTCTTCAGTAGACTCTCTACCAAACACTTGGAAGTATAGCGGAGTGACAAGCACAATCGACAGGTTAAAAGCTAGAGTATGTCAATACTGTGGTGCTTCAAATGTCGATTTGGAAATGCATCACGTCCGTAAACTAAAAGACTTGAAGAAGAAGAAAAACCTTCAAAAGTGGGAGTTAATCATGATTGCACGTAATCGTAAGCAACTTGCATTATGTGCGAGAGGTCAAGGCAATGATTGTCATATGAAACTCCATAAAGGACAACTTAACTAGAGGATAATAGTGAGCCGTATGCTTGGAGACTTGCACGTACGGTTCTAGGGGAGAGTAGGTGGAAACCTGTCATAGAAATGTGATAAGGCGCTGCCTGCTTATCCTTCGCAGAAGATGTTTATTATCTTCTATGGCGCCTTTTCCCTCATGAAATGGTGAAGAACGGTTACAGGTATTCAGAGGTAAGAAAATGGAATGAAGAGTTCGGGAACATCGAAACGACAACAGTGGATTTTGATGATCGTGGAGAGTATTCCAATAAACAAAGTAGAGGTGGAACGAAACGAACGGAAAAAGTTCTCCCAGGTATTTCACCTTTTGTATTTGGTAAGTTCCTTGTTCAAAACACGTTACTCGTCCGTTTAGTGGATGTGTGGCCAGATCCAGTCGAACTCGTTAATGTACCAACAATTCTAGTAGACATGGACAGCGAGTTAAGGGCTGAATACCAGAAGATGATTACAACGTTCGAAAGTGAAATCGATAGTAGAGACGATGGTCATAAGCTTTATCTCCCGCTCACTTCTACAGGGATCGCTTATCCAGACAACCCGTTCACTTATCCTTCTGTGTTATTTAAAAATGATGAAGGCGACCGAGAAGTCATATGGACGCCGGACCATTTATCTCAAGATCGATTATTGAACAAAGAGAAGAAGCTTCAGGAAATCATCAAAGGAGAAATGACGGAAGGGCGTAAGAGCATCATTTACGTTCGAGATACCGGTTCATCGGTTGCTGGGAGAGATGTGAGACCGCGTATAAAGAAAGTATTAGAAGATATCGGTGCTAAAGTGGATATTCTTGATACTTCCTCTACGCAGACGAATAAACGAAGCGAATGGTTGAAGAAAAAGATCGAGAAAGAGGGTAACGATGTCATTATCGTTTCTCAGGAGCTCGTGAAAGTTGGATTGGATTTGCTTGTTACGCCAACGCTCATCTTCTATCAATTCTCCTGGTCACTCTTTACGATCAATCAAGCATCAAGAAGAGCATGGCGCATTGGTCAGGATCAAGAATGCAGGTTGTACTATCTCGCATACAAGGATTCTTACCAAGAGCAGATGGCTGAATTGATTGCGATGAAAAATAAAGCAGCTAGTGCGATCAACGGAGATGTTTCTTCAGACGGATTATCCGCTATGTTAGGGGATGATGGTGACCTGCAAAGCATGTTGATCAAATCTATTAAAAAGGGCAAAAAGCTGAAAGGGTCTACTGAAGAATGGGTAGCAGAAACTTCTGACCGAGCTAGAGCTATTTTAGCTGGGATTGGTAAGAAGAAACAACCAAACCTTCAAACACAGTTCGTTAGCTGGGTCCGCCAGCAAGTGACTGCTGAACCTACACGAAATGTGCTTATTAGAAAAGCAGACTCTATCGTTTCCAATATAGAGAAAGGCGAAGTCACTGGCTTTGTTTTTCACAATGGTGTTTTGGAAGTAGATTTGGTTGATGCATTCGGAATAAGCCTCGTGGGCGATGGTGCGGTTCTATCTCACCTTGTTAGTCATGAAAGACGTTCCGCTAAGAGAACATCCTATAATGCTAGCATCTTCGAAGTGAAGGAAGAACAAACGACATCGAAACGGAAGGTAAAGGCAGCGCCAGTGGATGGACAGCTAGGGTTCAGTCTTTTTGATTAAACTTAAATAGGAGGAAAGGGAATGTTTATTGCACTTTCAGAGATTTATATATTCATCTATATAGTAATGGAACAGTATATTTTCGAAAGGCTATTAGAAATCAGAATGCAAGATGAAATAGACTTTTTCTTAATGGTAGATGAGCTCAGTTTAGAAGATTGTACGATGGAGCGGGACGCTGACATTAGTCTCGCTCCATCCCTAGGGGTGAGTAATCCTAATGAGCCAACAGAGGTTGAAACAGTTAAAGTGAAGCGTGAAGTATCTGAACTTGATAACGAAGCTCTCGACTTTCTCGATACACTTCAAAGTGAGTTAGGAGTTAACTCTTCTGAAACAGAAAGTCAAGAATTACAAGAAGAAATGTTCACATACTCAGATGAAGATATCCCACCCGTTGTTCACGGTCAGGATTTTATAGAGCCTGTTTATGATGAAGCTGATCTTCTTCATATAGACGACATTAATGAAGGGATGGCTATCCCAAATGATGAAGAGTATCGTACAATTTCTACAACCAAGATTAAGGATAATCTTGATGGTGAGCAACAATGGATTGCATTTGTTGTAGGGATTGAAGGTACCTTCATTCATGTGACTGATGGCAGTCGCTTATGGATCAATGTTGGAAATAGTTATATCAATAAAATTTCTAAAGGAAATCTTTTGGCACTAGATATTAATAAACAGGGCAATAAAGTCGATGTAAAACATGTAGTCAAATTGGAAAATGGTTGTTCTGAAGATTATTCTATACCTGATGAAAAGAGATATGAATATAGCGAATTAAGAGAAGCAATTTAAAGTTAGTTAAATAGCAGGGGATGCGACACATGTCGCCCCCCACGCTAAGCCATCAAATTATTTTGTAGGTTTCGCATGGGGGTCTTTCCCAATAAGTACTGGATTAAAAAGAATAAAGCTTGTCTAAATCACGGGTTGGGAAACATCGTGAAAAAATGGTCGATTTATACACCTTTTTTACTAGGCATTTCCCAATACTTAATGACTCTTCTTTTTGCTAAGCTATATTTATAGATCTCACATGATTTACCTGCAGTTTCAACAGCTGCATAACTATATAGACGGTGGTGGGATCTAGTATGAGTAATGAACTTATGAAGCAAATCAACCTAGATAAGACGAATAAACGAATCAAGAACAGCGACGTAGCAAGGGAACTACAAGTATCACCGGGAGCCGTAACTCAATTCTTTCGAGAAGATGAACAGATACGAATTGGATTGTTGCACTTCACGAAGTTGATTGAGTTCATCTATGAGAATGACGTAGAAACCAAAAGAGAACGACTTTTTGAATTCTGTCGAAAAACTAAACGCCCTGAAAACTTACGAATCGCAATGGAATATGCTCATATGAACGGTGAGTCACTATTTCTTCAGTACATTGTTGCACAAGATCTTGATGGAAAGCGACCGAATGATGAATGGGCGTCCGTTTACCAGTTGCTCTTAAAAAGAAGCATGGGTGAATTGAATGGAGCAGCATTACTCCGTGCGACTGAGGCATTGATGAGTCAGCGTAAATTGAAAACCAATGAAATGCGAATATTGGTCAATATCATTAAAATGTATGCTTACTTTGAAATGGAAGAGCACGGCAGCATGTTAAAACTGACTAAAGAGTTACCAGTTGAAATAAACACGATTAGGAATCCATATATCAAGGAAGCGTTCCGAGTAAGAATGCTTGAAGCATATGCTCATGGATACCTTCGTGATAATGACTTAGAGAATGCTAGAAACGCAGCATTAGAATTAACCTCAGATCCTAATTCAACTAAATTTCCGATGTGTGCTTCCACTGGTTATCATGTTTTAGGTCAGTCTTACTTATTTGAGGATTTTGAGCAAGTGGAGAATAACATAAAAGCGAGCATGGACGTTTTAAGTGACTTAGCATCACCTCGAGTGATTGCAAGAAGAAGTGAAATTAAGAAGACATATGATTTTTCAAAGGTTCACTGGTCAAAAGATGTAGATGAAAAAATGCTTTATGACGAAGGTGAACGTTTACACTTTTTGGTCTCGAAAGGGAAGAAAGAGGAAGCGTATCAGTTGATAAATGAGCTGGAATTAAAAAATGGTAAACTTTCTGCTTTTCAAGTTTACTATAAGGGGCTCATTGAGAATGACCCTTCACTCTTGAGGCGCTCTTTAGAACTTTTCAGGAAACAAGGGAACAAGTTTTACCTTAGACTTCCCCTCACTCGACTCCAGGAGTTGAGTAAGGATAGGGATGAGAAGTTAGAATTAATTTGGTAAATTGGTAAATTAGGAAAAATCCGGTACACAACCATGGTATAATGTAACGGTAAAAAAATTTGCAAGGGGGATTAAATTGTCCACTACAAAACGATTCATAGCAACCGTCGCAATTTTTGCATTTATGATATCGCCTTTTGCACATTCTGAAATTGCTAAAAGTACATCTCCAGGTGTTACCACTTATGGAGTAACAGATCCAGGCGGCGGCATTGGAAACTAGTAAACTAACATAATGTATTAATAAGATGACATCACTCATTCTGGGTGATGTCATCGTTAGTTTACAGGACTTTTAGTAAATTTCAGTTTTGATAAACACTAAAATTATCAGACAATTATGTTCTTAAAGATATTTTATATAGATTGTAATGGATGAATGTTTTTCGATGGTACAATCCAACTACTAACATAAAGAGGTGGGTCAAGATGATCTTAAAGGAAGATAACATAGATAACTTCGTTGAAAGTATAAAAAAATCGAATAGCAATCTGGAAGAAATAATGATTAAGTATTCTCATCAGTACGCAATCATAAAAGGGCACGCCAACCCTAATATTATCCAAGACGACGACTATTACGAAAATGTTCGTGACCATATCACATTTTCTGGGTTTAGCTGGATAGATGAGTTTTCTAAAATGTTTAAAAGAATGGATATTTCTATGGAAGTTTTACCTGATGGAACCTTTAATCACAGTAATGTGAATCTATCAGTTAATGTTATTCTTCCTAAGGACGACTCTGCAGTAACAGCTTATATTTACCGTAGATTTCAAGATCTATCAAAGTATAATCAATTTCTACATAGCGTAAGATTAAAGGGGACGAAAGGAAAAATTAACTCCATTCAATTCGAATTCTCGTTTGATGTGAAAAAGCTAAGTAAAATCATTCGTGAGAAATCGGTTGGTAATAAGCAATTGGTTGAGCAATGGATGTATATCACTGAGAAGTGCCAGAAAAACAACCGCAACGTGGAAGTGATTGATGTACTGTTTCCAGTAGTGAGTGGGAAAATCCACTACGAAGTAACCACAGAGTTAGTGTCGGAATACATCTCACTAAGCGGGAATACAACAAATGTTTAAAGAACATTTAAAGAGCTGGCCTCTGTTAGTAGGTCTCTCTTTACTTCTTTTGTTGTTTAGTCTTCCTATAGACGCAATGGCTGCATCTGATACTCTACCCATATTTAAGAGTGAAGACGGCCAAACCAAAGAAACTACGACAATGAATCAAACCGTCTCAAACATAACGAATGATTTGAATAGTAAAGCGCCAATGATTTCTCTAACCATATCAACCCTGTTCAGCATCATGTTTTTAATCGGTGTAATTCGAATGGCGTATGCTTTGGTTACCAAAACAGGCATGGTGTTAAAAGGATCTACAGGTATACTAATTGGTGTTCCTATTTTTGTCCTAACCATTCGGTTGTTTTTTATTATTTCTTTTACCACAACAGAATCTGAAATACCACATTTGGTTACAGATGTAATGAATCTTTTAATCAAAGCAGGTTTTTATTCTGCAATAGGTATGTTATTAGTCGCGCTTCTTATGAAGTTATTCCATAAGTTCCTTAACCATCCGGAGTATGGAAGGTGGAGCAAACGGTTATTTATTGGAGCATCGAGTCTGGTTATTTTAACAGCTATTATGCCGGTCGTCTTAACAGCAATCTAACTATCAAAGTAGGAGGTCAGGAATATGAAGCTACAACTAGTTGTAAATAATCCGACGGTTCAAAACGAAAAGAATTATATTACGTGTCGTTCCAATTGCGAATTATTTGACCCCATCACAAATGAGTGTGGCGTACACGATATAAAGGAACCTGACAATCCGAAGATAGCTGCACGCTGTGGGGAGCTGATATTAAAGGAGCATTCAGTAGAGTCCGAAGATAATCCTTGGGAAAAACCGTTAAATTTCGACCTCTTTGATGAAGACTTTACAGATGAAGAAGAGGCGGACAACATCTTTATGGAATTCAAAGGGGAGATCGTACCGGAAGATTCAGTTTATCCAATCCAACCCGATGTTCCAGCTAAACGGGAAGACGCCATATGGTATGTAGACCCTGATAAGAAGTTTGGATGTTGGGTAGTAAACAAATCACCACAAAAATTTATAGCTATAGACAACTTTGCTATAGTCCAGCAAGGCTGGACTGATCGAGTATATAAATCCCCTTATCCACTTCATGACCATGGTTCGTCATTGTCACTTTCTTCTCGGATGGTATGGTATGTAGATGAGGAAGGATATGGCCAATACGCTTTACTTTGTGCAGGTAAGATATCTATAATTTCACACCCAAAACCATCGAAGTGGAAAAGTAAGCAATGATTGCTATCAATTATAAAGTTACAGTATAATAAAAATAGATTAATAGACAGGATGCACTCCTCAAAATTTTTGATTGGTAGTCTCTACCGATCATCGTTTTGAGGAGTGCATTTTTTTTGGGAAAGGAGCATTTATTTTGTATCTATTCAGATTAGTGGGAAGAAAAATTGCGATGCTAATCTCCCGGTATTTCGTTGCTTATTTCCTCACATTCATTGTTTCGTTTGTAATGTCTTTTCTTGTCATGACAATAATCGATCATGACTATTATGGAAGCCTCCAAAACTTAATAGATACCAGCTTATTTCTGGCAGTTCTTTCTATTCCGTTTTCTTTTGTCTCTTATTACTTACTAAATGAAAACCGCAAATATAAACATATAAAAGAAAGTGAGGTTCACTAATTGAAGAAAGTACTCATAATCGATGATCAAGTTACCTATCGAAAAGGAGTAAAGCACCTGCTAGAAATTAAGTTTCCTGAACTGGTCATTGAAACAACGAATTGTCTTAGTCCAGAAAAGTTAGAAGGCATTCCCGACTTAGTAATAGTTGAACCTAATACTAGTTTTGAGCATTCTCTTCTTTTAATCGATTTTCTTATTGCTACTCATTCGAAGGTTGTTATTTTATCTACTCCAGATAAGGGTAAAAAGAGAATGCTCGCCCTTCTGAAGAGAAATATTCAAGGATTCTTACTAAAGAATATGAGAACTGATGAACTCCTGAATTGTATTGAAACAATCTTAAGTGGTAATCGATACATCCATCCCCAGGTTGCGAATGTGCTGCTCGATGCTTACCAGGTACAATACTCGATACATAATCAAAAGCAAACTAAATCAATTGTTTTGTGACTCCCGTATGGAAGTTTAATACATATACACTTGAATAACGTATTTTTTGTGGTATATTTGTTATAAATAACTTACGAGGAGCGTTTTACTATGAATATTACGATTGCTGTTTTCGGTGGAAGTCAGGAAAGAACTTATCAAAAAATCGGGGCGAAACATGGTTGCAAAGTTCTGTTTCATCAAGGGAAGACAAGAAATGGAGGCAACCGAAAAGAGTTCCGTAACATTATCAAGAAAGCTGATGTAGTTGTTTGTATGGTTGGAGCTCTTGGCCATGTATCGATGGATGTGGTGAAAGAGTTAAGCAAGAAAAACAACAAATCTGTTGTATACCATAATGGTTTTGGAGCTTCTGGAGCTATACAAAGTTGTATAGATAAGATGTCTGAAAAGGGAGCTGCCGCTTAAATGATTCATGAACACGGTATTCCTAGTCTATGTCTTTGGTTATATGGAATTTAAATATCATATAAGGTTTCGATAACATTCATTGAATCAATGCTAAAAGACTTCAAGAATAGGAGTCTTCCCATTTATTAAAAGCTTTTTAAAAAAATAGAACAACCTAAGCGATTTTCAGTTGGATTCTGACAGTAAAGGTGTTTCCAGAGAATGTGCTAGTGGGTAATTGTATCAGGAGGAGAAGAATGGCTCATACCCGTTATCTCGTTATGCTTGTATGCTTATTAGTCTTAGGGGGTTTAAGCTTTGGCATATTGCGTTATTTAAATCAACAAATTGCAGGCCCCCCCATAGAGAATGCAATGGAGATAGAAACTGAATTAGAAGACTATTTAGGGAAAGAGTTAGATGACCTTTGTGTAGTTAGTGCTTCTTTTAATAACTATATTATTGGGGATGAAGAAGAGGGTAAACAATACCATATTTTAAGGAACTCAAAGGGAGAGTTAGTAGAACCAAGGGGGGCTATTCTTGCCAACGAAACAACACGATTAGTTCCAGGTGAACGAATTGATTCCACATTAACTGTTATTGATGGGGAATTAGAAAGAACGGATTTGAATTTTAATGGATATTTTTCAGACGAAAATATTTCTTTAACTTCTACATATGGTGAAAAAGTTGAAGAATATCGATTTGCAGTTAACGAGAATGTTGAAATATCGGTAAATGATTATGATGTTAAAATAGAAGTTTTGGAGAGTGATCCTGAAAATAATGTATTAACTGCAAACTTATCAAAAAATGTATGTACCATGCATTAACATCTAAAGGGAGAAAATGAACTCAGCTACTTTACAATAAATAGTATCCGATAAAGAAAAAATGCACAAAAATTTCAATTACCGTATTAGGTATATATAAAATCACCTAATATTATTTAATGCAGTATAACTTAGAGCTTTATTATTGATAGATTGATTTTAATAGTAAAATTTATTTTGTTTTACTAAACTCAAAAGCTTCAGGTGTCGATTAATGAAGGGAAGGCAAAAAGAAGCAGCAAAAGGGGTTTAGACATCTATGAAAAAAATACTTACTACTTGGCAAACGTGGGCAGTTTTTTCCGTGTTGTTAATTCTAGTGATCGTTGCATCAACTATATATGGAACATACGGTACTGGAGACGTGGAAAGACGAGAATACCTTACTCTTGAAGAATTTAACTCTATTGATATTGGGATGACTTTTGACGAATTTAAAAAAGTACAGGATGCCAAACCATCTAAAGATGCTGAATTAGTAACAGAAGGACTCTATGCGATAACTTATAACGGCAAAGAAGACCACACATCTGCAACGGTGTTCTTGAAAAAGGAAAACGAAGATGACAAGATTGGAGATTTTGTCGTTATGGATAAAAGCCAGCATGGACTTGAATAAGTCTATCCTGGCTTTTATTTTCTTCATAGAAAATATGGAGTTTAGCAAGAATGTACTTACCACGGGGGTGAGAGTATGCTTAACAAGCATCGCTCTGAAAAAATCTTACGAGACCTTAGGAAAATCAACATGAGAGTTGATACATTCATAGCTAAAGCAAATCATAATATCTCTAAAACTAACAAGCAACTTGAAGATCGAAAAAGAAAAGATAATGAGGGGTAACCATTGAACAGGGCTTTCAAAATAGTTCGCTACCACCGAGAAAGAGGGAACTTAATTGGTCCCTCTTTCTTATAAGGTAAAGAGCATATAGAAACAAATCATTACACCAAAGAATGGAAGAGTACTCTTAAGGTAAGATCCATTTAAGAAAATTCGAACACCAATCAACACATTAAATGAAGCTACCGCAGCAATAATTAAAAATACGAGTGTTTCCCAGGTCATATAAACCTCCAATGAGATCTTTTATAGGTTCATAATACAACACATATATTGAGAGATTTTCGCTAAATTATAGATTTACCAATCAACTATCTTAAATGCTCTAGGATTTGTAAAGTTCTTAAAAAAGGATTACCTAAATCATTTGTATTTTGGGCAGCGACTTTCTTCATTTCTTGTATGCATTTGGTGTAGTCTTTATTTATTACTAAATTCAATGTATCTACTTTTTTTAAGTTTTGTGTTATGTAGCCTTCAGGAACGTAGGGAGACCATAGCATAAAGACTTTCTCCGGAAAGTTTTCTAATAGTAGATCTGCGTATTCTTGTTGAACTCTATGCTTTTGTTTAATCTTTTCAACCGTATATTCATTGTTACGATACAATAACCCTCTTATATGAGTGGTTACTTCACACAAATAAGCTGTATTCGTTTTAAGGTTTAAACCAATTACGTCAAGTTCAGATAACCCTTTCAAACCACCGCCTGGGATTCTAACGTTGTAGTCCACAAAATCGCACTCCAGCATACTTTTAAGATAAGCTCCAACAATATATTCTCCTACATCTGTCTGCATGTATATCACTCCTTATATAGTTATTTCATCTGTATAAAAATGTTTGAACAAAGGATTGAAAACTCGTTTCTCAGTATAACTCATTCTCTGATAAGTTTATATTTTCATAGTTTTTGATGATTATAGACTTGACTAAAAAATGTCAATTACCGTACTTTTATCAATTGGAGAACATTAATAAAATCCATATAAGCTATAGAAAAAGATGACCCCTGTAAACATAGAGGGTCATCTTTTAAAAGTAGCTTTAATCTTATTAAATTGTTCTATTAAAGAGGCAACATAATTAAAAAAGATGAAGGCTACTTATAAATGGGAACAGAATCATTTGCTAGTATGATAGAATCCGTTATCAAACAACAAGTAAACTAGCACTATTATTAGACACCACCGCACCCAATACAACGAGCATAATAAGTATTATCTGTTCCTAGATAGATAGTTTCTCCTTGATAAACGGCATAAGCGTTCGTGTACACTTTTCTATCAGCTGTAGGATAAGGGCTATTTTCATAGACCGCCATATAAACTTTCCCTACATTGGTAGGGTATTCATCTGCTGATGCAAAGTAATACGCGATACCCACACCTATACTTATTGCAATACCACCTACAAATGTCGCACCTGCCGCCGCAGCTATTGATGCGCTGACGACACTACCTACAGCGCCAGTGGATAAAGAGGAAAGCGTTCGTTCTGCGTTGATGTTTACCCAATCCGAGAACAAGAAATCCCACGGACCTGACTTATAACTCGTTTCAATCCATCCATCAGCTGCTTGAGTTGATACATCTCCTGACTTATCATCAAGAGAGGCCATCGTATTATTCGATTTCGCTTTTTTACTCTTTTTTCCTTCATTAATTGTTACTTCAATATGGTGATTTTCATCATTTATCTTGTAATCATCTGTATTTACTTTTTCTATTACTTCCACTACATCATCAGTGATCGAGACCGTTGTATTGTCCTTATCGGTTTGTAAAATGACTACCATTTCACCCTGCTCACTAATATCCCCGAAATGCTCAGGGTTATTTAAATTAAAATCTTTCATCGTATCAGCTACAAGTTGTCTGTTTTCATCTGAAAGGTCTTCTATGTTGGAAGCATAGTCTTCTATGTCAAAATCCTTTAAGGTATCCTCGATAATGGCCTTTTCATCTTCATTGAACTCAGCTTTACCTGGGCCATTACCTGCAGCTGCTGATTGACCAGCGAATGCAGTAGAAACTAAGCTAAAAACCATTGCAAACATTGTTATGATTGATAGTAACTTTTTCAAATTAACACTCCTTTTCATTATTAGCGACAGTCACAACCCGACACCTGACGTTAGCGCTAAACATTTAACACCACCTTTATTTGTATGCATTACCATAATATGGTTTGAAGGAACGCATGAATTAGTGTAACATAATAGTCGAATAATACAAAATTTTGGAATAAATTATAAAATAGACGGAATATCAGGGGCCTTTGGGCATGACATAATCTTAAAAGTTATAGAAAGGAGAAATATCATGAAGAAAATCGATAACTCTGAATGGAAATTGAGCTGGATGGCTCTAGCAGTATTCATCGGGGGGAGCATCGTTAGTCAATTCTTATATATGCCTGATATCCCACATATACCATCTATATTGGGGTGGATGATCGGATCTGTACTATTGGTGATAGGAAATGTTATTTACGTACTATTTAAAAGAAAGAAAAATACCGGTACGGAAAAGGAAAATCACAATCATGGGTAGTATACCTTGTCACCAAAACAAGAATAAGAGTATTTATTTTCAAGAAAAAAAGCACTTCCAGATATGGAAGTGCTTTTTTAGAGGGATCTGGTTATCAGGTTATCAGGTGCCCCTATAAGGTAAACAACATATACATACAAATCGTCACACCACAGAATGGAAGGATGCTCTTTAATATATGAGGCGTTAAAGAAGATACGAACACCAACCAAAGCATTAAATGAAGCTACCACAGCTATGAACAAAAATACGATTGTTTCCCAGGGTATGTAAACCTCCTCTTCTTATGTGAAAGTTTTTTGTGATTGTATTTTATATTTTGACTATAAATTTCATAAAGTTACTCTCTATATATTTGTCCATCACATTCCATCTATAAAGCTAGAATCTATCCATGTATTCGCAGCGTTATCCATCCTAGCCAAACGCTTTTGTAAGTAAATCTGAGTAGTGGTCAGACTTTTGTGCCCCAATGTTTTCGATATGCTTTCCAAACTGGCACCGCGTTGAGAACTATATATTGCAAAGAAGTGACGGAGGTCATGTGCTGAAATGCGCTGAGCTCTTGCCTTTAGAAAAGGTAAATCGGTTCTATTCATTACTTTTGAGAGATAAGAAGAAAGGTACTTTTCATTATAATTCTTACCTTTGGCATCTGGTAATAGAGGAGTGGTATCACTTCCATCCAATTCCGATGTATATCTTCTCCTTTTACGATAAGCTACAATTCTATCCCATATTTTAGGGTGGATTAATACTTCTCTTTTTTCATTTCCTTTCCCAATAACCTCTAGAAACAATTTTCCTTCATAATATGTAAGATCACAAATTCTAGCATGACATAGTTCCTTAACCCGAAGTCCAGTACTTGCTAGAACACTGATAAAAGTATGTTCAACAATGTTATTCTCGAAATATTTGAGTAACTGCAATACCTCAGCTTCGTATAAATCTCGATTTGGACGATCATTTTCATGAACATTACTAGTTTTAAGTGCCTCATGAAGTCGTTTAGTTATGTAGTTCCGCTTATATAAAAATTCAAGGAAAGCCTTTATTATTACCGTTTTTCTAGATAACGTGGCTACAGAATAGCGGACTTTTTTATCCTCTGATTCTTTATCTTTGTCTTTGTGATCTATATCCCTCTTTTTTGCTCTTCCTAGTTTCACTTCTTTCAACCAGGCTTGATACTTTCTAATATGTTTTGGCTCTAATTGTTTCAACAGCTTAGTGAGATCAGCTTTTGTAGAATCAAATTCATATAACTCACCTGCAGAAGAAAGTTGGTTATAGAAAAAGAGTAACTCTCGTAGATATTCCTTTTTCGTTTGTTCAGTACGATTTTTCTGTTGATCCAAATCGCGCTCATGATGTACAAACATATACATCATTTCTAGGTCATTAAATGCAGAAAAATAATCAAAGTCCGGATCGTAATCAGTTTGGTCCATCAACTGAACGTAACGACTGCCATCTAGCATCTGTTTTTGGAGTGATAGCAATTGATAGGGAAGGATAGCGTTCTTCTGTTTCTCTAAATCATTCATCCCTTGGATAAGTTCGTACTTATTTTGTTTTTCCATATACCCTAACCTCCTACTTAGTTATTGACTCTATATATTAAATAGTGTTACTAAATCATAAAATTATGAAGAATAATCATTAGTAACAATTCTAATGTTTGTCTTAGATATATAGTAAAAATAGAAAATGATACAAATATATTTTATCACGATTATATATTCATTGATTGCACTTAAAAGGAAAAATGCATTATTCTTCCTCCCCTAAAATAATGATAGATATTTAAAATAATATTTATATGTCCGATTATAAAGTTAATAGTTTTATATGATGGAAACATATGCTATACTTTCATTAAGTTGGAATAACGTACACCAGTTCGTATGTTATTCGACTAACAAAGTGAAAAGAAAGGAGATTAAAGATATCGAGCATAGCTATTAAAATGTGCTTATCATTCAGAAGGTTGAACTAGTATTCTAGCAACCTAATTAATTGATAGCCGAGGTCTAATGTGTGGAAAGTTGAAGACCTCCATACACTTCTTAATTTAAGAAAGGATGTTCAAAATGGGTGAAGTAAAGACAGTAACATTTCGTTTCGAGGAAGCAGTTTCCGTTAAGGTGAAAGGAGAGAAGGGACTATCTGAGAATCAGATTCTCTCTATCGCAAAGAAACAAGTGATCGATAGATTAAAAAGGAAATTTCCTTCCTTCTCTTACAACATAACGGAGGGGGAATCCATTGATTTGGAGAAAGCCTACCCTGGATTGCCCGTTCGCTCTAAGGATAGTGGGGAATTAGGGATCATTACGAGCATTAAAGCGAGTAACAAGCTACAAGTAAACTTCACCTTAACGAGTGGTGAATCTTTAAGAGGACTACCAGCTGCATTAGGTCCGGTGCATAAAGGAACCAAACTCGATAAATTTGTTCGAAAGAGAGAGCACTGGCGCCAGGGCTTGACGGAAGGCGATACCGGTTACCTCGTAGCAAAGGATGAGATTATTCCAATCGTGTTTAGTAAGCCGACAAAGACCTTCAGCATCGCCTTTCCCATTTCTCACGATCCGGATGGAAGTTATTTTAAATTATCACAGCATCACTTAACCTTTGTTTTTAGTACAAGAAAAGAAGCAGAAGCCTTCAAAAGCCGTTAAATATATAGAGAGGCTACGCTCATGCGTAGCCTCAATCATGGTGTTTTTACGGTACCTTATGGCAATAGAACTAGCTTTAAGGAAGGGTGTTCCAAATGGGTGAAACTAAAATACATGAACAATTAAGCTTTTTTCAAACGTGCACGTGCGAGAAAGGGATCTTTTGTCCTGAAGTTGAATTTGATAGCGACGGAATCATGAAGTACCATCCTTGTTTTCATCAAAATCTTGGAAAGAACTTTACAGAGTCCGATATGGAGTACTTATGTAAGTACGTGGGGGATGGAATGAACATGATGTCGATGGCCTTAATGCATCCACCAAAGGCTATCGCTACCAAGCTCTCGAGGATAAGAAAAGCAGGAAAATTTGATTACTATAAGAACCTGAACCGCTATTGGTAAAGGCGGTAGAATGGCTCAGCAAGAGTGCAGCGGTAGAGGGTATTTAATTAGGTATAAGGAGTTTTGATTACATGACAAACCAAGAATATTACACAACGAATCAGGTTGCTGAAGAACTAAATGTTGCGATTGAGACGATCTACAGCTGGATTCAAAAAGAGGAACTGGTCCCAGTCTATAAAGATTGGCGCGTGGACAACACCAAGCTATTTAGAAAAGAAGATGTTGTAGCATTGAAAAACAAGCGTTTGAAACCTGGCTATACGACAGGGGACATTGCTAAAAAGCTCGATATGCCGCTTCCTACAATTAAATCGTATCTAAACAAAGGAATCATTCAGTCCTTTAAGCATGTCTATAGAGGAATCGAGATGAACTTTGTGACCGAAGAAGAACTTGAGACGTTTATGAAAAGTGACTTATTCCGTGAGTATAAAGATGCGAAGCAATTCTATTACGTTAAGGATAAAGACAACAGTTATTTCTTATATCAAAAGCTTAACAACTTAAAAACAGGGGAAGCTGCTCGTATTACGAAAATCGATGGTTCTGAAGTTATGGTCACGACGGAGGACGGAGAATTGTTGTCAATTGAGGAAGCTGAATCATCAGGATATCATGTTGAACAACAAATTCAGACGAAGAAGTATATCAGTAAAAAGGGATATGCAACATTCTCATTTTCAAAGCCTAGGCACATATCATCACCAGTCTACGCTCTCATCGAACTCTTATATGAACATCTTGGACCAAGAAACATTAAGGTTAGTCTCACGGATTCCGATATCGTAGTTAAGGTCAAACCTATCCTATTGCCACTAAATGAAGTTGAACACTCGAAAGAACTCACACTCTTAGAGAACAACCTGATCGAAGGAAAAGTGAATAAGCGACATCACGATGTCCATATCGATAGCGATTTAAAACCAGTACCTGTTTATTTAACCTCTTCGAAGAAAGAGTATTATATGAGCCGGGCGAAGGATGAAGGGACTAGTCTTGAAGCCTATCTAAAAGAGCTTATTGAAATCGGTGAAGAATACAAATGAAATGCTGGGCGGTGTAGGAATGTGAGCGTTGATCAGTTGAGTTTGTTTGAAGAACAAGAGGATGTAAACCAGAAACCTTCTATTATATGTACGCCACGATTTCAACCGAATGATCTCCTTACTATAAAACACCCTGATAATTCCATGGATCCAGAAGACTACTATTATGTTTCTAGCTTTGCGGGTAAGCAGGGGAATGTGATGAGCATAAAGGTATTAGATAATGGAAAGGTTTGCTACGAGATTATATTCCCAAATGATTCTGTGGGGATTTTTTATGAAGAGGATCTCACTGATTAATATAACTGGTATAGTGGCGTCCTCCTCAATTCATATAGCTAGGATAATAGCTTTATTCTAGATAAGGGCAGTTTAGAACAATAAGATGTAATAAAATTAGAATAAAAAATTGATTTTTAAAATGGTCATAAAGTTTCTCTGAAAGCTATTTTAGATATTTGAAAAGAAACAACAGAGGTGACAAAATGCATAGCAAATAAAGGGATGGGTTATTCCTTAAACTGACGTGTTAGGTTTGTAAAAAAAAACACTCATTGCGAGAATTGGGATTCCCCCCAATTCTTTTTTCATTCAAGCTAATGCTTGAATGATGAAGTGGATAAAGGGTATACTATATTCAAGTAAATGTTTGAATGAGAAAGTGGTGGGAATATGAATAAAAATACTTGCGAGATCTATTGCTATGACGAAGAAAAAGTTAATCAATTATAACAGGATTTAAGACAGTAGATATTTCTAGTGTTTGCATAAAATGTTCAAAAGTTTGTGTTGACATATAGGAAAGAGGGGGTTGAAAAATGATAACAACTATACTTACAGCCGCAGCTATTTATGTAGCAACTGGTATTGATTACCTTGTTATTTTAATTCTATTATTTTCACAAATTAAAAAAGGACAGGCAAAACATATTTGGTTAGGCAAGTATATTGGAACGATAATTGTTATAGGAGCAAGCCTTTTAGTTGCTTTTGGTGTTACTAACCTAATTCCTCAACAATGGGTTATAGGACTACTTGGGCTTTTACCACTTTACTTAGGTATAAAGATATGGATTAAGGGAGATGAGGATAATGATGAAGGAAACATTTTATCGTTATTTTCCTCAGGTAGGTTTAATCAATTATTTGTAACGGTAACTTTTATTGTATTGTCTTCCAGTGCAGATGATTTTTCCATTTATGTACCGTATTTCACAACATTGAACGTGACTGAAATTATTGTCTCTATCTTTACCTTTTTAATTATGATTGGAGTTTTACTCTATGTCGGTTATCGTTTAGCCAACTTGGATTTTATATCGGAAAAAATTGAAAAGTATCAACGTTGGATTGTTCCAATTGTCTTCATAGGATTAGGAATTTATATTATATTTGAAAATAAAACATTTAATGCCCTATTCACATTACTGTTTTAATAAATACTAGTTAACAAGACAAAAGCATTAAGAAATGATTTGTATGAGATTCACTTGAATTAAGTTCTGAATGAATGAGGTGAGAATATGAGTAAAGATACTTGCGAAATCTATTGCTATGACGAAGAAAAGGTGAATCGAATACAAGGAGATTTAAAAACAGTAGATATTTCTAGTGTTGCCCAAATGTTAAAAGTGATTGCTGATGAAAATAGGGCAAAAATCACCTATGCTCTTTGCCAAGATGAAGAGCTTTGTGTATGTGATATTGCGAATATCGTAGGTGTTACTGTCGCCAATGCCTCCCATCATTTGAGAAAACTTCATAAACAAGGTGTCGTTAAGTTTCGAAAAGAGGGTAAACTCGCATTTTATTCGTTAGATGATGAACATATTAAGCAGGTAATGATGTTCTCATTAGCCCATAAGAAGGAGGGGAAAGGTAATGTCTGAACAAGTAAAGGTCAATGAACAAGAGTCAAAAACATACCGTGTTCAAGGATTCACCTGAGCTGACTGTGCTAAAACGTTCGAAACGAACGTGAAACACCTGGATGGTGTTTCGGATGCGAAAGTTAATTTTGGTGCTTCTAAAATTACGGTTACAGGAAATACAACCATTGAAGCACTTGAAAAGGCAGGTGCTTTTGAAAACTTGAAATTACGAGACGAAAATGAAAAAAAGGTAGAACATGAACCTTTTTGGAAGCAAAAAGAAAATATTAAAGTCTATATTTCAGCGGTATTGCTTGTAATTAGTTGGTTTTTAGGAGAGCAATTAGGGGAAGAACATTTTCTTCCGACGATTGGTTATGCAGCATCCATTTTAATTGGTGGATATTCGCTATTCATTAAAGGTCTTAAAAATCTAAGTCGATTAAAGTTTGATATGAATACATTAATGACCATCGCCATTATAGGAGCTGCAATCATTGGTGAATGGGGTGAAGGGGCAACGGTAGTTATTCTCTTTGCCGTCAGCGAAGCCTTAGAACGATATTCAATGGATAAAGCTCGGCAGTCTATTGAATCATTGATGGATATTGCTCCAAAAGAAGCGTTAATTCGTCGTGGAAATGAAGAAATGATGGTCCATGTTGAGGGTATTCAAGTGGACGATATTATGATCGTAAAGCCTGGGCAAAAATTAGCGATGGATGGAGTGGTCATTAAAGGCACTTCTACGCTAAATCAGGCTGCGATTACAGGAGAAAGTGTTCCAGTAACTAAAACGATTGAGGATGAAGTCTTTGCAGGCACCTTGAATGAAGAGGGATTGCTCGAAGTCAAAGTAACAAAACGAGTGGAAGATACTACATTATCGAAAATCATTCATTTGGTGGAAGAGGCTCAAGCAGAACGAGCACCTTCTCAAGCGTTTGTCGATAAATTTGCAAAATACTATACACCAGCTATTGTGATTCTGGCATTCTTAATTGCAGTTATTCCTCCGTTATTCGGCGGTGATTGGAGCGAATGGATTTATCAAGGATTAGCTGTATTAGTGGTTGGTTGTCCATGTGCACTGGTTGTTTCAACTCCAGTTGCCGTGGTTACCGCAATAGGAAATGCAGCAAGAAATGGTGTTTTGATTAAAGGTGGTATTTATTTAGAAGAAGCAGGAGCCGTTAAAGCCATTGCTTTTGATAAAACAGGAACATTAACAAAAGGTGTACCTGCTGTTACCGACACCATAAACTTTGGTGAAAATGATAATGATTTATTGTTGATCACAGCAGCGATTGAAAAAGGTTCACAGCATCCTCTTGCTTCAGCTATTATGCGAAAAGCAGAAGAAAAAGGATTGAAATTCAATGATGTATCGGTCGATGATTTTCAATCTATTACAGGTAAAGGTGTAAAAGCAAAAGTAAATAACCAAATGTATTATGTAGGAAGTCCGAACCTTTTTGAGGAATTGCATGGAAGCATTTCTAGTGATAGAAAAGAAAAAATTGCGGAGATGCAGACAAAAGGCAAAACAGTGATGGTGTTAGGAACAGAAAAAGAAATTCTTTCGTTCATTGCCGTAGCCGATGAAATGAGGGAATCATCTAAAGAAGTCATCGGCAAGTTGAATAATATGGGTATTGATACCGTGATGCTGACAGGTGACAATCAAAGGACAGCAAAAGCAATTGGAAAACAAGTCGGTGTTTCGGATATTAAAGCTGATTTACTGCCAGAAGATAAATTGAATTTCATTAAAGAATTTCGAAGAAAGTACCAAAGTGTCGCAATGGTTGGAGATGGCGTGAATGATGCACCAGCTCTTGCTGCTTCCACTGTTGGTATAGCAATGGGTGGAGCTGGGACTGATACAGCACTAGAAACGGCTGATATTGCGTTAATGTCTGATGATTTAAGAAAATTGCCATATACGATTAAATTAAGCCGTAAGGCTTTAGCAATCATCAAGCAAAACATTACCTTCTCTTTAGCGATTAAATTAGTTGCATTACTGTTAGTTATGCCTGGATGGCTTACATTGTGGATCGCGATCTTTGCAGACATGGGAGCTACGTTGTTGGTAACCCTTAACAGTTTGCGGTTACTAAAAGTAAAGGAATAAAAAATAATAAAGCAAGAGAAAACACTGTTGTTTCTCTTGCTTTATTATTATAGTGCTAGTCTTATTCAACTAAAGAGGGCGCTTGCTGAATAAAAGGTAAGCGTTCTATGAAGGTTTTGGACAGGATTCTTGAAGACTCAGTTTCGAGATAATAGGGTGGAAAGGGATAATTCTTGAATTTTAAAAAGGTCTTTTCAAATTCATACTAAATGATTTTTCTGCCGTTCTATGACAAGACCATAACGACTAATGTTAGGAATCGTGGCGGCTTCCCTCTTTTTCCCTAATATATATCTATGGATAATCTTTTTTTAATTCTATTAGTTCTTGTCTCTCCTTCTGTAAACCAATTAATGAGATATGAAATAAAAGAAGTAAGAGGTAGCACTTATACATGGATTGGATTTTTGGGTACATATATTGGTTCTAATCTACCAGGCTCGTTTAACCCTAATAGGTGTAATGTTGGCAATTGAATATACCAAAAGACAAAGCAAAAGAGAATACGAAGGGAGCTTATCTGTAATAAGATAGGCTTCTTTTTTTGCGAAATAAAGGGTTGAGGAATTTGGGATAATTTGAAATAATTGGTATCGAAGGTTTGGCGGGGTAACTCTGAAGGTTGGGGTGTAGATATTTTAATGGGGGATCTGAAAAGAATTACTTTAATTATTTCATTTGTCTTTATTGTAATTACTCTATTTGGGTGTCAATCTGAAAACGATGAAATGATTCTACTAGATACAATTAGTCAAATCTCTATATCTAATTCAGACGGTTTCGGAGGGCTAAACGAAAATTTCAGCTTTTCTTCACAAGAAAAAATAGTAACATCTAATTTTGAAAAAATTATGGAGCGATCAACATTGGTTAATAAGGGAGTCTCCAAGGAAATTCCTGACTACGACATACTCGTGGAGTATAAAAATCAAGATACTCATGGAATACAACTTATACTTGGAAAATCGGATGAAGAAAGTTATCTTACATACATTGGTCACGAAGATAAAGTATATAAAGTTTCACCCGGTGACACAGAAAGAATAAGAGCATTGCTGAATATCTAAGGCAAATAGCGCTCTGTGCAGGTTTTGGGCTGGATTCTTTAGGAATGGGTTAATATTTTTATCAGAATAGGAGAGAAGAATTTGAAGGCATTCGCTTGGAGTCTATTATTATTTCATTCTGCTATATTAATACTGTGGATAATGAACTCTGGATACTTATTCTCATTGATGGGGATAGTTATTTGGATTATTGCAGTGGCGGTAGGGTTCATTGTTCAAAAACAAATAAATGAGCAATTGTTGATAAAAAAACTCTTGCTATCATCAAGTTACTTTATGACTTTTCTGAGTGTAATAACTGTTGGAATATATTTTGTTACCAGTTCTATGCCTTAACTGTATTTCTGCATAGCGGGTGCACCTATAAAAACGAAAATAATTTAGTCTTGTTCTCATCTGGTTTTAGGCTGGTAGTATCTCGCGGTGTTTGGAGGTTGAAATGAAGAATAGGATATTAATTGGTTTATTTCTAGTAATTATTCTTGGAATATCCACTTGTGGTCCATATAACCTCTTCAATGATTTTAACGAGGTAAATGAACTTAAAGAATTTGTTTCAAAAGATCAAAAGTTTAACGGTCAGGCGGTTGTAGATATAGATTATAAGGGATCTGACACCTATTATATTCAAACAAGGGATGAAGAAAAAACAAGACATTATATCGTAATGAAATATTAAGCCTCTGTAATGAATGGACATTGGAAGGTTTTTGAGCAAACCTCAATAGGAAATTATTATTAAGTTCCAAAGACCGCTAGACTTTCAAATTAGAAAGTCTAGCGGTCTTTGTTTGAATTTAAGCCACATGTAGTGAGAATATAGCAAATCGAATATTTTTTTATTAAAATGCATAAAATCTGCAAAAAGTAAGGGGATAAAGCTAAGAGAATGTTATAGGGGTGAGAGTTTTGGGAGAATACAAAGAAAATAGCCTTTCTTTAATTGGAGCAATTGGTTTAGGGACCGGGGTAATAATCAGTGCAGGAATTTTTGCATTACTTGGTCAGGTTGCAGAACTAGCTGGAATATGGTTCCCCTTGATTTTTATTGCAGGTGGAATCGTCACAGGGTTTAGTGCTTATTCGTATGTGAAGATGAGTAACGAATTTCCCTCCGCAGGTGGAATCGGAATGTTTCTTGTTAAAGCATATGGAAAAGGAACATTAACTGCTTCGGCAGCTATGTTAATGGCCGTTTCCATGGTCATCAACCAGAGCCTTGTCGCACGAACATTTGGTACGTATACGCTACAGATATTTAATATAGACCAATCAGGTTATCTTGTTTCTTTGCTAGGCGTTGGACTATTGTTATTCGCTTTCTTAGTGAATATTTCAGGTAATAGCTTTATTCAAACATTTACATCAATCGTATCTCTACTAAAAATAATTGGATTAGTTATTTTTGCAATGGGAGGATTATGGGTCGCTGGATTTTCCATTACTCCTGCTGAGGGAGGGAGCGGAACACCAGAAACTACTATAGCTAGCATGATTGCTGCAGTCGCATTAACAATCCTATCCTTTAAAGGTTTTACCACCATAACTAATAGCGGTTCAGAAATTGTGAAGCCAAAGAAGAACGTGGGACGAGCGATTATTGCTTCGATCCTTATAAGCTTAGTGGTTTATCTGATTATTGCATGGGCAGTATCGAGCAACCTTCCATTAAGTGAAATTATTAAGGCAAAAGATTACTCCTTAGCAGAAGCAGCAAGACCAGCTTTTGGGGAGTATGGTGTCTGGTTCACTGTTGCTATCGCTATCATTGCAACGATCTCAGGTATAATCGCAAGCGTTTTTGCGGTCTCGGAATGCTTGCGATGTTAACAGATATGAAGCTTATTCCACATAAGCATTTCGGTATGCCAGGGCGTATTCAAAAGCACACTCTTGTCTACACCGTCGTACTTGCAATGGTGTTAGCAGTTGTGTTTGACCTGAGTAGAATTGCTTCAGTCGGAGCCATTCTTTATCTCGTTATGGATATGATTGTGCACTGGGGTGTCTTTAAGCACTTACGTGAAAAAGTAAATGCTAAATCAGGGGTTGTGCTGACTGCCATGACTCTTGATGCAGTTGTTCTGCTCGCCTTCTTGTGGGTCAAAGCTACTACTGACTGGTTGATTGTCGTAGTTTCTGTTGTATTTATCATATTCATTTTTATTGGTGAACATTTTTTCTTGAAGTACAGACGTGAAAAGTAATCTTACTATAAGACAGTATAGGAGTGGATTAAGATGATGAACGGTGGCGGAATGGGAGGAATGGGAGGTGGCTTCTTTGGTTTCGGCTTCCTCTTCATTCTAATTATCATTGCAATTGTTGTTATCGTATTTTGGATGAGGAAACCTGGATCACATAGTAAGTCTACTTCAACTAATTCCCACGAAACGTTGAAAGAACGTCTCGCGAAAGGTGAAATAACAGAAGAAGAATATGACCGGTTAAAAAGAAAATTGAATGAGTAATCTAAGTTGTTAGGTTTAAACGGAGTTCATACCTGGTAAAGGATGAACTCCATATTACGGTCTCGACATTTTCTGCATATTTACGGGGGAATGACTACAGAAGGTAAATTCATAAGAGGTGAAACGGAATGAAACGAAAAGTAATAGGATCAATCGTAATCGTCATTCTACTAATTATTGGAGGAGTGGCTTTTCTGAATTCTCCTTTTTATAGTAGTGGGGATAAATCTTTACCAGAAGGTGTTACGCAGGGTGAGGTTAGTGTTCTAGAAGTGAATGCACAGGAACCAGAGAATCGACCTGTAAAGACATTCAACTTAACTGCAGAGGAGACCGAGTGGGACATCAGTGAAGGTAAGAAAGTCAATGCGTGGACATACAACGGGACGGTACCTGGGGAACCTTTGCGTGTTACTGAAGGGGATTACATTCGAATTAATTTAAAGAACGAACTAGATGTGCCAGTTACGATTCACTGGCATGGGATGTTACTTCCCAATAAAATGGATGGTGTTCCGGGGCTCACACAGGATGCTGTACAACCAGGGGAGTCATTCACATATGAATTTATTGCCAATGATGCGGGAACGTACTGGTATCATTCGCACCAGCATAGTTCTAAACAGGTGGATAAAGGCCTCTATGGTTCACTAGTTATTGAAGAGAAACAGAAAAGATATGAAAAAGAGGAATTTTTCATCCTTGATGAATGGGCCGTCAACCAAGAGAAAAAAGATATAACGAATATGGGTGGCATGATGAAGGGTGCTATGACAATGAACGGCGAGGCTGATACCGAACAGATGTATGATACGTTCACAGTGAACGGAAAAGCGGGACAGGCCGTTGAACCACTTGTTATGAAAGAAGGAGAAACGGCAAGATTGCGCTTCGTTAACGCAGGTTACCAGCAACATCAATTGGTTTTCCCTGAAAAAGCAATGAAAGTGATCGAGATCGATGGTGAAAAGGTTAAGAATTCAGGTGGTACTTCGAACGTACTAGAAATCGCGCCTGGAGAACGGATCGATGTAGAATACACAAGACAGAGTAGTGAACCTACAGTAATTAGAGAGAACTCTGGTGGAGACAATGCAGATGATATGGTAATTCCTGTTCTCTCCAGTGAAGATGAAGCTTTTGACCCAAGCAATCAATCAATTTCATCTTCTGGCACTGATGTTGCAACTGGCACTTCATTTGGAAGTGAAGAAATGATTTTTGAAGATGTACCTGAACCTGACGTCACGTATAATATGGAATTGAACATGGGAATGGACATGGGGGAAGGTGTAGCTTTTCAGATTAATGATCAGGTATTTCCCGATACTCCTCCTATCAATGTGAAAGAGGGGGATATCGTGAAGGTGAAAATCACGAATTCCGGAAACATGAATCATCCTATGCATTTGCATGGTCATCGCTTCCAGGTAGCCTCAAAAAATGGAAAGAAATATGATGCCCCGATCGTGAAGGATTTAATACACGTTAAGCCAGGAGAAGAATACACCATCTACTTCAAAGCTGATAATAAAGGGGAATGGTTGTTTCACTGTCATGATAACAACCATGCTAATCGAGGCATGGTAACAATCGTAGACTATAAAAGTGTCTATTCACCTTTTGAGCTTGGCGGAGAGCACAATAACCAGCCAAACTAACTTTTTGGATGGCCTGGGTACAATATCAAGGCAACTTTTATTTAGTTTGGATCATTTATAGTATTTGTCTTAAAAAATAATAGTTTCTACACAATAACTTCATATCTTGAAGGTAATATTTATCATGATCCTTCATAAAAGGGCCACATTAAGAGAAAGTTTACGGAGGTTGGAAGAGTATGATGAAGAAGAAAAACATGATAGCACTCACCTTTATAATCCTTTCATTATTATTGGTTGCATGCAGCAATAATGAAAACATGAAAGAAGAAACAAATAAGGAGTCTTCAAACATGAATTCTGAATCTGAAGAAAGTATGGAGGAAGGTATGAATCATTCAGGATCTAGAGACATTCCGGATAGGTTGGAGGAAGCAAATAACCCAACTTATGAAATTGGTAGCAAAGCGAACATTACAGCAAACCATATGAAAGGGATGGAGGGTGCTGAGGCTACAATCAAAGGGGCTTACCAAACGACAGCATATGTGATTTCGTATACCCCTACTACAGGTGGTAAAATGGTAGAAGACCACAAATGGGTAATTCAAGAGGAAATAGAAGAAGCTGGAGAGCAAAGGTTAGAAGAGGGGATGGAAGTTACTCTTACAGCTTCCCATATGAAAGGTATGAAGAGCGCTAAAGCGACCATCGAATCGGCAAACCCTACTACGGTTTACATGGTAGATTATATGCCTACTACTGGGGGAGAGGAAGTAACCAATCATAAGTGGGTAACAGAGTCTGAACTAACTGTTAATTAGAAAATATTATTATAGTCATTGTTACTTATCATGCACCTATCATGCTTGTAAGATAGGTGCATGAATTGTTTTTATAATTATTTTGTACTGCAATCACTCCTTTGCACAAATTCTCAATATTTCTTTGGTAGAGTATGAACGGATTGCTTTAATATAAGGAAAAGGAGAATCATTACTTGAAAACGAAGTGGTTTACTTTAATAGGAACAACGATTTTACTAATTAGTGCAGGATGTCAGAATGATAAGGAAGCGAAACCAGAAGACAACACTGAAGTGGTTCAAGTCGAAGAGGGAGAAGAAAAGCTTGTTTCATTAAAAGAGTCCAGTTTATATGGCGAATTACAAAATGAAAAATAGACCATGTTCATGGAATTGGATACCCAGGTAATCGTAATGAATTAATGATTGCAACTCATAACGGACCAATTATAAATTTTGAGGGTTCCTGGTATGAAGCAAAAGATAATAAAAATGATTACATGGGCTTTAATGATGTTTCTGATGGCTTTTATAGTAGTGGGCATCCAGGAGAGGGATCTAATCTTCCAAACCCGCTTGGTCTAATTAAAAGTATGGACAGAGGTAAAACGATAGAAGAGTTAGGATTCCAGGGAGAATCAGATTTCCATTACCTTACAGTGGGCTATGAAAGTCATGCGATCTACGCAGTGAACCAGATGGAAAACAGTAAGATGGGTACTGGGGTTTATTACAGCGAAGATGCAAAGGAATGGGAAAAAGTGCAGCTTAACGGAACTCCTAATCAAGTATCAGGAATCGCTACTCACCCAACCGACTCCAATGTCGTAGCTATTACATCACCATTAGGTTTATTTGTATCAAATGATAAAGGGAATTCGTTTGATCGTTTAACTGAAGAAATCAGTGTTAGCTCTGTCACATTCATGGAAGATCAACTGGTTTATGCAACAGAAAATAAGAAGTTAGTTATCCAAAATCTTAAAAATGGAAATGAAACGGAACTCTCTATGCCAGAAGGTGATCTAGAAACAATTGATTATATTGCGGTCAATCCTCAAGACGAGAAAGAAATTGTTTTCCACACAGTTGGTGAATCTATATATCAAACGAATGATAGAGGGGAAAGTTGGAACGCGTTAGTTAAAGATGGTGAAATTATAGAATAAATACTAGGAGTAATACTATGTATGATGTTTTTAATGCATTAAGTCAATTTCTTAGTGGACCTCTGACTACACTGGCATACCAGACTAACTCGATTCCTTTGTTATCAGCTTTTATTCTTGGGGTTCTTGGAGCGACTGCCCCCTGTCAGTTTACAGGGAATATAGGCGCGATTACGTTCTATGGAAATCGTTCATTTCAAAAAGGAATTGCTTGGAGCGAGGTATTTTCATTTATTTTAGGTAAAATCGCCGTTTTCTCGACCCTGGGGTTAATCGTTTGGATCCTGGGCCAAGAATTTCAGCGAAGCCTCACAATGATTTTACCTGTGGCAAGAAAATTCTTCGGACCTCTGGTCATTTTAATAGGCTTATACCTATTAGAGGTATTAAAAATGAACTGGAGTGTAAAGCTTGGTAAAGTTCCAGAAAGATTCTTGAAGAAGGGCAAGTGGGGAGCATTTCTAATGGGAGGAAGCTTTTCATTAGGGTTTTGTCCTACAATGTTTTCACTGTTTTTTATACTACTAATGCCTCTTGTTCTCGCAAGTTCATACGGTGCAGTCCTGCCTGCTACGTTTGCGTTAGGAACGTCATTGCCCTTCATTATTGCGATGTTCTTGATCTGGTATTTCGGATTAAGTGGTACTTTTCTTAAAAGAAGTAGAAAAATTGGAGTTACTTTACAAAGAATTGCGGGAATTATACTTATTGTGATTGGCGTCCTTGATGCTATTACATACTGGTTCTAAAAGTTTTATGAAAAGAGGGAGGGAAATATAGGTGAAAAAGACATTAGTCACAGTTTATACAAGGCCAACTTGAAGTGATTGCCAACAGTTGAAAGAGTTTCTTTCAAATTCATCGATACCTTATGAAGAACACGACTTATCCTCTTCTCCTCATGAAGAAGAAGACATGATCAAACAACTTGGAAATCGAATTGTTCCTGGAATAATCATCACTGTGGTTTCATTATTGGGATTAAAAAGAAAAGAATACAAATTTACCGGTTTTGAAAATAATGAAAAAGAGATTAAGTCTCTTCTTCTTGAGAACCAATAACAAGAGGGGCTGTCAAATGGCAGCCCCTCTTATGTTATTGGTTTTTTATAAACGGATGTTTGGATGTTTACCCCCTAAGGGTATAAAAATTATATAAAGAAAAAGGCTTAAGGTATAATCCGTTCCACTTGACTTATATACCTAACGGGGGTATATTGTAGTTAAGTTAAATAAAAGGAGATGACCACGATGAATAATGATTTGGACCTTGATCTTCCGCTTCAACCGGATAAACAGCCTTCTGAGGACAGAACGGAAGAAGAGAAGCAACAATTACAAAATCGCTTGAAGCGAATAGAAGGACAAATTCGAGGTATTCAGAAAATGGTCGGAGATGATCGTTATTGTGTTGATATCCTTATTCAATTATCAGCTATTCAAGCTGCATTAAAGAAAGTGGGATATACCTTACTGGAGAGGCATACAAAAACATGCGTAGCGAGCTCCATACAAGAAGGTGACGGTGATCATCATATAGAGGAACTGATGAAAGTAATCCAACAATTCTCCAAATAAGAAGGTGATAAAATGGATGGTACAAAAAAAGTTTCATTCGATATAACAGGTATGACATGTGCCACTTGCTCACAGCGTATTGAAAAAGTGCTAAACAAAATGGACGGTGTTGAAGCAAACGTTAATCTTGCGATGGAAAGAGCGGATGTTCAATTCGATGAACAACAAGTAAACGCTTCTGATATCGTAAACAAAATCGAAAAGCTAGGGTACGGGGTTCGTAAAGAACAAGTTGAACTAGACATTCATGGGATGACCTGTGCTGCCTGCTCAACTAGAATCGAGAAAGGGTTGAATCGTACCGCTGGAGTAGATTCAGCATCTATAAACCTGACGACAGAATCCGGGATTGTAGAGTATCAACCGAGCACGATTACGGTAGAAGAGATCATTCAGAAAGTAAAAAAATTAGGGTATGATGCAGTCGTTAAGGAAAATAGAGAAGAGAAGAAATCACATAAGGAAGAAGAAATAAAAAAGAAAAAAGTGAAGCTTGGGATATCGATCTTGCTTTCACTGCCATTACTTTACACCATGATTGCTCATCTTCCATTCGATGTTGCTCTTCCATTACCTGAACTTTTCATGAACCCATGGTTTCAATTCTTATTAGCTACTCCAGTACAGTTCTATATAGGGGCTCCGTTTTATGTGGGTGCTTATCGCGCGCTTATTAATAAAAGTGCAAACATGGATGTACTGGTTGCACTCGGAACATCTGCTGCCTACTTTTATAGTGTAGTGGAAGGAATCCGATTACTACTTACGCCGAGGTATCATCCTGAACTGTACTTCGAAACGAGTGCTATTTTAATCACGCTAATTCTTGTTGGTAAGTTGTTTGAGGATCTTGCTAAGGGTAGGACAACGCAAGCGATCACGAAGCTTCTTAACCTACAGGCGAAAGAAGCTAGTGTTTTAAGAGATGGCGAAGAAGTGAAGGTTCCTGTCGATCAGGTAATAGTTGGTGATACCATTATCGTTCGGCCAGGTGAAAAGATTCCAGTCGATGGGACCGTCCAAAAAGGGAAGTCCTCAGTAGATGAATCCATGATTACCGGAGAGTCGATTCCGATTGAAAAAACGGACGGTGATGCGGTGATCGGTTCCACCATGAATGAAAATGGCACATTAACGATCAATGCAGAAAAAGTAGGAAAAGATACTGCATTAGCAGGGATCATCAAAATTGTAGAAGAAGCTCAAGGCTCAAAAGCACCTATTCAACGAATGGCAGATATCATCTCGGGTATTTTTGTTCCTATCGTTGTAGGAATCGCGGTGGTAACTTTTCTTGTCTGGTATTTATGGGTGAATCCGTACGATTTACCTCAGGCACTTGAAGTCGCGATTGCAGTTCTAGTTATTGCTTGTCCATGTGCACTTGGACTGGCGACGCCTACTTCGATTATGGTCGGCACAGGAAAAGGCGCTGAGATGGGTGTATTGTTCAAAGGTGGCGAATTTCTAGAGGGTACACACCAAGTCGATGCGATCTTGTTAGATAAAACGGGAACAATCACGAAAGGTAAACCGGAAGTGACGGACTTCACTGTTTTTGAAGGAGAAGAAGAAGAGGTATTAGCCACTCTTGTAGCAGCAGAAAAAGCTTCAGAACACCCACTTGCAAGGTCGATCGTCCAATATGGCGAACAAAGACAAATTAAGGTGGATGAAGCAGAAAGTTTCGAAGCGATACCCGGACACGGAATTACATCGATGATCGATGGCAAAAGAGTTCTCATCGGAACTAGAAAACTAATGGAACGCGAGAATGTGGCGTATACTCATCATGAAGATGTGATGGCAGCCTATGAAACAGAGGGAAAAACAGCCATGTTCATCGCCATTGAGCAAAAGGTTATGGGTATCATTGCTGTGGCTGATACAGTGAAAGAAACATCGAAACAAGCGATACAGGAATTACGAGATCTGGGCATTGATGTTTATATGATTACTGGAGATAATAAACGGACGGCCGAAGCGATTGGAAGACAAGTGAATATCACAGGTATATTTGCAGAAGTTCTCCCAGAAGACAAAGCAAATAAAGTAAAAGAATTACAGGATCAAGGCAAAGGAGTCGCCATGGTGGGAGATGGGATCAATGATGCGCCAGCTCTTGCAACGGCTGATATAGGAATGGCAATCGGTACCGGAACAGATGTTGCGATCGAAACGGCCGATGTCACTCTTGTTGGTGGGGATTTAGACCATATTCCTAAAGCAATCAACTTAAGCCGTAAAACGATGAAAAACATTCGCCAGAATTTATTCTGGGCATTATTCTACAACTCTATCGGCATTCCGATCGCTGCACTAGGTCTATTAGCACCTTGGGTAGCCGGTGCCGCGATGGCTTTCAGTTCTGTATCTGTAGTTACGAACTCACTTCGTTTGAAGCGAGTTAAAATATAATTTTATTTTAGAAAGGAGTATTTCAAAATGGAACAAACAACAATTAATATCAAAGGGATGACGTGTAACCACTGTAAAATGGCGGTTGAAGGAGCTTTAACTGAGTTAGATGGTGTATCTGGAGTAGAGGTAAACGTGAAGCAAGGGAAAGCCGACGTTTCATACGATTCATCAAAGGTTACTGTTTCTGAGATGAGTGAAGCAGTAGAAGATCAGGGATATGAGGTGGTATAGCTTAAAAAATTAAAACAAATAAGTATTTAACAATGTTTCAATTCATTCACAGGTTTTTGACATTATTAAAGTATCGTAACAGACAACAAATTATAATGAAGGGAGAAGATAGTCATGAAATTTGATTTTACGCTCAAAACATCTTTAGGAATCGATGAAGTAGTGAGTTCACTTGAAACATCGCTTAAAGAGGATGGGTTTGGAATTCTCTGGGATTTTGATTTAACAGGTAAGCTTCAGGAAAAGGGAATGGATTTTAATACGCCATATCGTGTACTTGAAGTATGCAATCCTAAGGAAGCTGAACAAGTGTTGAACGAAAATAAAATGGTCGGATATTTCTTGCCTTGTAAAATTGTCGTCTACGAAGAAGATGGTGAAACATTTGTTGGTATGCCAAGGCCAACTGCTTTAATTGATTTTATTAACAATCAAAAATTGAGCGACTTAGCGAGTGATATTGAAAAACGTTTAACGACATCCATTGAAACTGCGCTGATTTCCAGTCGATAATGTTAGCTAGCTTATCATAAGAAAGGGAGTAATTTTATTACTTCCTTTTTTTTATGTGAACATTCAGCTTTAAATTAGCGTGTTTAAATCATACAACTTGAGAGGGAAGCTGAATAAGAATTTTGAAAAATAACCCCTCTGATTTTCTGATATCTTTTGTATTTACTGTGAAGTTTCTTTATACTGCACATTCTGTATACTAAGAAATGCACATTTTGTTTTGGAGGCTTAGAAAGTGAAAAATTATAAGAAGTTCAAATAAATAGCGATTCTCTCGAGTAGTGGTTTAATTATTATTTTCGAACTATTTCGTCATAAATTCATGGTAGGTTTAATCAGTCACGACGTTGATTTTTTTATCTCTACTGTTTTGTTTATAGTAGGTGCTATTCTTGTTGGGAATCTAATGTTCAATAAAATTGAAAAGCTCGAAAAAACAAAATATAAAAAGGAAAGAGAAGCAAAGCAAATATTCGATGCAAGCATCGATGGTATCTTTGTGTTCAATGAGAAGGGATACCTCAGTGTTATGAATCCTGGTGCAAAGGATTTATGTGGGCTAGATGAGGGAGAACGCTTTACTTCCAAACATGTCATGGAACTTATCAAAGGAGAAACACTGTTTGAAGATTTTAAGTCAGGGTTTAAGAAGATTAAGGAAGGGTCTTTATTGAAAGCCGACGGGACAAACGTTCCTGTTAGTTACAGTATCACTATACTTGACCATGATGACCCAAATCATAATACGGTAATTACAGTAAGGGATTTATCTTCTAGAAAAGAAATGGAGAATGTAATTAAAACGTTATACCAGGAAACAGCACAGAAGCAGTATGAAACAGAAATGCTATATAAAATTTCAAGAGAAATTCTATCGATACGAGAATTAGCGGAAGATAAAAAAACGCAGCTTGAGGGTGTTCTTGAATTAATAAAAAAATTACTATTAAGTACAAGGGAAAAAGAAATATTAAAGTTAGTCGCTCAAGGGAATACGAACAAGGTCATTGCAGATCAGCTTCATATAAGTCCACATACAGTCAAAAAGCATCTTCAAAACACCCTTTCAAAATTGCAAGTTTCTAACCGTTCTGAAGCTGCTGTTAAAGCGATACAGGAAGGGATCGTGCGAGGTAAGTCTTCAAATTAGTTCAAAGTCTAAGTGATTGAGTCACAATAAATCTAGCTCCATAGTATAGTTACTGACAAAAAGGCTGAGTATATAGCGCTCAGCCTTTCATGATTCATTTAAAATCCGATAAATCCATCGAAGAAACGCCCTGCTAAAAATGAAGTTAACTTTGTCATGAGATCAAAATATAAAAATACACCCATGAACATCATGGTATAACCGCCTATTTTGATAATTTTCCTGTTATATTTTTTAATCCATTTCATTCTGCCAATAAAGAAGGACATGACTAAAAATGGTACCGAAAATCCTGCTATATAAGCGATCATATAAAGTAAGCCCTGACTTGGATTTGAAACGCCCATAGCGATGACCGCTGCCAGTATAGGACCTGTACAAGGGGTCCACCCTGCTGCAAATCCCATACCAATCATACTAGAGCCTAAATATCCAGAAGGACGATTTTTAAAAACAACTTTCTTTTCTCCCATTAGAAAGGCAGGCTTATAAATACCTACGACTACTAATCCAAAGAAGAAAATGATCATGGCACCTATTTCTCTAATTAAGTTGTTGTATGTAATAAACAACGTACCGATTAGGGATGTTGAAAGGCCAAGTACGATGAATATGATGGAAAACCCCAGTAGAAAAAAGAGGGTGTGAAATATTGCTCTTCGTTGTAACATGCCATTTCCTTCTTTAATTTCATCTACAGAAATTCCTGTAATGTATGATAAAAAAGCTGGATATAACGGTAAACAACAGGGAGAAATGAACGAAAGTAGGCCTGCCCCAAAAGCGAGAAATATGCTAACATCGACCATCCCTTCACCTCCAATAATATATGACATCACTTTCAATAATTCAGTCGAATTGGAATGATAGGTTTCTTAGATTCGTTCAACAGCTTCAAACCACTATCTCCCAAAATTATTAAAACGTTAACACAAAGATTACTAAAAAAATGTGGAGAATTTATGCACGATATTTAGGAGTTTAAGGATGTTTCAAGAAGGAGGGGAGTATTTTTTTACTCCTATTTTGGCTCGAATCATCCCCTTTTGAGGTAATGTCGATTCGTGTCACAATCGGTATACTATCGACATAGATCACATTTCACAGGAGGTTGTTTTGTAAGAGCAAGAAATTACTACTTACGATGTTATCCATTCTACTAGTGATTATAGTAGCAGCGTGTTCGAACAATACAAATTCAGAGGCAACATCAAGTGAAGAATCCGATTCTAAATCAGAGCAAACTTCTTCTGAAGAAAAGGTATCAGAAAAAGAGGCTGAAGAGGTTAAGTCTAAAACAGAGAAAACGGAAGATGATGGTAAGAAAATTGAAGTTTCAAGTGTTGAGTTTGGTTATGAACCTTCTAACTTAACGCTTAAATAAGGACAGAAAGTTGAACTAACCCCAATCAAGGAAATGCGTTTCATGACGTAAAAGATATGTCAGTCACAATGAAAGAACAAGAAGAAGGTCATGAAGATGATGGCATGGAAAGTGGTCATAAACACGGGGGCGAGTTCTCTCTACACGTGAGTGCAGAAGCTGGACAAAGCAATAAACTCGGGTTCACTCCTTCTGAAGCAGGCGAGTATGAAATCTACTATAGCGTTGAAGGACATCAAGAAGCAGGTATGGTGGGTAAAATCGTTGTTAAGGAATAAATGTTTATAAATTTTTCTCCTTAATGACTAATGTTCGTGAGGATTAGTTATTTTAAGTTAACCCTATTTTCTCGGTGATATGCGGATGGAAATAGGGTTAACTTTGTGTATGAGATATGTCAAAAAAAACATTTAGGATGCACAGTCTCTGCAGAATTATTCCATATAATACATTCTGCAAGATACTTAACGGAGGTGCATTCATGAAAAAAGCAATGCTATCTTTGCTTTTATTATTACTAATCGTATTAACGGCTTGTGCAGGAAATAATTCTGTGCAAAAGGCTTCAACGACCAACGGCAACAAAGGGAAAGTGGAAGCAAAAAAGGAAGATCTCAATGGAAAGAAAGTGAATGAATTTACTTTGATTGCTGAGGAATCGACCTGGGAATTTGGACCTGATCTGATTCTTCCAGTTTGGACATTTAATGGCACAGTGCCTGGTGAAGAACTGCGCATTAGAGAAGGAGAAGCCATTCGTGTCACACTAAAAAATGAGTTAGAAGAGCCTACGTCTATTCACTGGCACGGTGTTCCTCTCTCAAATAAACAGGATGGTATCCCTGGAGTAACCCAAGACGCAGTATTACCAGGGGATTCGTATATGTATGAATTCGTTGCGAATGAGCCAGGCACATACTGGTACCATTCTCACCAGGAGGGAGTCAAACAACTCGATAAAGGGCTGTATGGTACTCTTATCGTCGAGCCGAGAGATGGCGTTAATGCGGACAAAGATTATACGCTAGTCCTTGATGAATGGGAGTCTGGCGATAGTGAGGATTCTGCTGACCAGAGCATGAAGAATGGTGAAGATAATCATGCTGGCATGGATAACCATGGTGAAGATGATGCAGGAAATATGGATGCGATGATGGGACATGATATGAGCTCTTATGATTTATTAACCATTAATGGAAAAACGTCTGAAAGCATTGAACCAATAAAAGTAATACCTGGTGAAGATGTGAAATTAAGATTTATTAACGCCGGGTACGTCGCACATAAGATGCACATTCCAGTAGACTATCGTGTCACACACGTGGATGGCCAGAAAATAAATAATCCTAAAACACAATCGCCATCTTTAATAGAAGTAGCTCCTGGTGAGCGATATGATATTGAATTTATTGCGGATGGTGATGTAGGGAACTTCACAATTGACAGTCATGGTGAAATAGAAGGAACAGAAACTATGAAAATAGACGTTATTTTTGAAAAAGAAAACTCTTCTAAAATGGCAAACCATCAAGATGATGAGGATAACGTAATAGGCTTTGGCAAGCTTGGGGAAAAGAAAGATGGGCCATTTACCCTAGATGATCAGTTTGATGTAGAATACAATATGGATCTTGGTGTCAAGATGGACCATAAATCTATGGAGATGAATTGGACCATTAATGATAAAACCTTTCCAAATGTTCCACCGTTAAAAGTGAACAAAGACGATAGAGTGAAAGTAACCTTAACAAATAATAGTGAAGATAAATCTGTACACCCTATGCATCTACATGGACACTTCTTTCAGGTTCTAAGTAAAAATGGTAAAGAACTTCAGGGGGGTCCGGTCATGAAAGATACTCTTAATGTTAAACCAGGTGAAACCTATGAAGTTGCCTTTTTAGCAGATAATCCTGGTAATTGGTTATTACATTGTCATGACTTACACCACGCATCTAGCGGAATGATGTCATTGGTGACATATAACAACTTCAAAGAATTCTATCAGAGTAGTGGGGATGTTGAGAATATGCCAGAATAATAAGCATTCATTTGCCTTACCAATGAAGCAAATATCTAACAGCTAAATGTGGCTGTTAGACGTTTGCTTCTTTTTTTGCACCTAACATCTGTCATGGGTATTGTTAACTCTCTATATACTTATAAGAGGACAATCGTTAAGGGGGATTGGAAAATGGGTGTGAGTGCAATTGCAGAAATGACTTTCGCAGTGATTATTATTTTATGGGTTATAAGGGTTGTTTTTACCAATAGATCCAAACTATCGCCAGTCGCAGGTATGATGACAGCTATGTCCTTTGGAATGATGATCGGTTTATTAGGGGGAGTGATTGTAGGGGTTACAAGTTCCCAAGGACTCCTATATGCAACTATAATAGGTGTATTAATTGGATTGATAGGAGGATTCATTACGGGTTTACCGTTTACGATTATGGCTGTTCTTGATGGAAGTTTATCAGGGATGATGGGTGGCATGATGGGAGCTATGCTTGGAGGTATGATTTCATCCAATCAAGTGCCTATTCTGCTAAATTATATGTTTTGGATGTTTATCTGCTTCTCACTTATCCTCATTTACCTTTTATATGATGTGCTCATGATTAAACTACCATTGATGATCAGAAATCCTTTGCTGCTTGTCGCCTTGTTCGGTGTGCTGTTTTATTCGTTTGAATACGTGGACATTGGTAGCCAAGGGGTTAATAATGAGGCTGCATTAAGCCACCATACAGGGCGTGAACATAAGAGTAGTTCAAAACTAGATACGCAAACTATCGTAATAGCTACGGATTTTTCATATTCTCCAACCGCTATTCGAATTGAAGAAGGAAAACCATTCACTCTGATTTTGAAGAATAACGGGGATAGTGAGCATGACTTAGAAATAACAAATTCTGAAGGGGTGCTCGTCCATCTCCATGCCCAGCCTGGAGAGGAAACAAAAGATAACGTGACGTTACCAAGCGGAACCTATAGATATGTTTGCACAGTTCCTGGACATAAAGAAGCAGGCATGTTCGGTAGTATCGTCGTCTCATAGTACTTAATGACTGCTTGATCTCTGAGCATATACTGGATTTATTAAGAGCCAAAGTGATTATTTACAGAGCCTCGTGTTCATGGTGTTGAATTTTAAAATGCACAGTTTCTGCAAAAACACAGGGTATACCCTCTAATGAAGCACATATAGGAGGGGTCGTCATGAAAGTAGAAGAGAAACAGCAATTTGCGCAAGCTCCAGAGGAAATAAATGAATTAGCTTCCTGGAATCTTCAGACGTTAAATACAAAGAATGTAACCAGGATAACAAGCAATGATCCTGTAACAACTTCTATTCTAGTTTCACAAACGATTTGGCCATCTACGCATGCCAACAATAGACCTGGGACCGTTATTCTACTACCACTTGATAAGTGGCAAATCGGTCTTGCATCAGTTGACCTGGTGCATCATCCTAATAATGGACCGATTATGTATTACGACCATAATGAAGTGCCAGTGGATGTTTTAAATGAGGTAACTCGATTAAAACCTAAAGGCAACGTGGAAGATACACAGATTATGATTGTCGGAGATGCTCCAGAAAAAGTGTACAGCCAGTTAGAAGAGTTTAATATCGAGAAGATATCATTTGAAAGTTCAGCTGGGTTTGCGGCTGAAATTGATGAACGTTATGCAACGATTACAAACAGTGAATATCCAAACAGTATCATAATCGTATCTGAAGAAGAAGAAGCAAAGGATTATTCGTTAATCGCATCAAATTGGATCGCTCACATGCAAGAACCTATCTTGTACGTAAAAAAAGACGGTTTACCCGATGAAACGATAAAAGCATTGGAAAAGCGAAATAAAAACGCCAATTTATATCTTTTAGGTCCTGAAAAGATTTTAAGTAAAGAAATAGAAGAAAAACTACGAGCATATGGAGAAGTAAAGCGAATTTCAGGAGAAGAGCCTGTATCCACCTCGGTAGCTTTCGCTAAGTTTAAGGATGAAAAAAACGGGTTCGGGTGGGGTGTCAGTGAACCAGGTAGAGGGGTTTCACTCATCTCTACCGCGAATTCAGACCAGGCTATCCCAGCTGCTCCGTTCTCACACCTTGGTAAACACGCTCCGCTTCTCTGGTTAGAAAATGGAGAATTGACTGAAGAACTATATGAGTTCTTAGCATTAATAAAACCAACTTTCCATGATGACCCTACAAAAGGTCCTTATAATCATGCATACCTTGTAGGTACTGTGCAAGAAGTTTCATTTCAAACGCAAGGTATTATCGATGATAAATTAGAAATCGTTTCCGAATCTGGGCATGGGCATTAATGTATCATTCTAATAATGAAAACTGATTCAGGACTCTTCCTGGATCAGTTTTTTTACGTATTAAGCTATCATTCGGGGGGATTTCAAGAAAATGGTTAAGATAATCAATGGTCCCAAAAATATAAGCTAACAAAGTTTGAAAAATTAATAACTGTTAACGCAAGCAGGTAAATCGTCTTTCGTTGTTTCCGGATGGCAATGAGCTTCTGGATCTTCTTTAGGATCCACTTTTTGAATAATCCACTTGTCTCGACTAAATTGAATAGCAAGGACGATTGCTCTAAATCCAATATCGAGTCCTATCGCGATCCATACTCCCATTAATCCCATGCCTAATTTAATTCCTAATAAGTAAACAAATAATGTTCGAATAGCCCACATTCCGATTCCGGTTAAGTACATCGGAAATTTAGTATTATTTGCTCCCTGAAAAGCACCAGTTAGAATTAACACAGCTGCAAGAAATGGTTGAAAAACGCCGGAAACTTTTAGGGCAGTCCCTATATTTTTAGTAACATTTTGATCTTCAGAAAAGAATGTACCGGCCCATTCCCCTGCAAAAAATAAAACACCACCGAACAGTGTCATCACACCGATAGCTAGGAACAAACTAAGTTTTGCATACTGTTTCGCTTCTTTTAAACGACCTGCACCGATTTGTTGGCCCACGAGGATCGTTGCTGCAGTGGCGAATCCATATCCCATCATATAAGAAAACACCTCGATGTTTCCTGCAATTTGATGTGCAGCAAATACGTTTGTTCCGAGTGTAACAACAAATCCGAAATATATAATTTGTCCTGCCCTCATGATCAACCGCTCACCTGCAGCGGGGCTACCTAATTCCATCAGTTCTTTTAAATGGACGGGATCTGGTTTCCAGTACTCTTTCTTGAATTTCAGAATTTCGGATCTCTGTGTATACAATAGTAGACCTATCGCACCGATCATTCTAGCAACTACTGTTGCGACTGCTGCACCAGTTAATCCGTAAGCTGGAATGAACCAGAGGCCGAATATCAAGATATAATCTAACGCTACATTAATTCCGTTAATGAAGATGCTGACTTTCATTGGAGATTTCGTATCTCCAGCTCCTCTCAGTATTGCGCTGATCACAAACATTAATGACATGAAAACAGATGGAATAGCGACGATTCGAAAGTATGTCGCTCCAGCATCCAGGACATTGTCTTCAATACCCATCAATTTAAGTAATGGTTCAGCAAATAACAAGGTTACGATTCCAGTCAGTAGGCCGAAAGCGATTGAGATTATAATCGACTGTTGAGCAATATGTCTCGCTTTCTCAAACTTATTTGCTCCAATGAAATTTGCGATATAGACGTTAGCTGCTACTCCAAGAGCCATAAATAATGCAAAATAAATAGCCAGTAGGGCATTCGACACCCCAACAGCTGATACTTCGATCAAGCCTAGCTTCGATACGAAATATGTATCAACAAACCCAAGGATCGTTTGAAAGAAATTCTCAATAATCGCTGGTAAAGCAAGTAGTAAGATGATCTTCACTTTCTTTCCATTTGTAGCCTGGTTACTGTCGATTTTCTCCGTATTGTTCATCATCGACATTCTACTGCAACCTCCTTTTTAAAACAAAGCTTGAATTCTTAATTTTTGACTCAGAAACCTACCTTTTACTCGAATAATCTAAATCAACACTTACATAGTGTTTTTAATGTAACGTTTATAAATAACCAAAAAATATGGAGAAACTGTGCATAAACAATGAAATTTCGAAAATAACTAATTATTTTCAATTTCACGTTTTAATCATAACGAATCAGGCAAAATATCCGAGTGTAAACAAACTTTAAGGAGGAATTTGATTATGTCACACGAAAAATATGGATCTATGATAAAAACGCTTCACGAATGTATGACCGCATGTAACCATTGTTACGATTCTTGTCTAAAAGAAGACGATGTTAAGATGATGGCTGAATGTATTCGTATGGATCGCGAATGTGCAGATATTTGTGGATTCCTTGAACAATCACTAGTAAGAGGTACACCATTTGCCGCTGAGCTTGCTCAAGCATGTGCAGCTATTTGTGAAGCGTGTGGTAATGAGTGTAAGAAACATGATCATAAGCATTGCCAGGAATGCGCAGACGCTTGTTTCAAGTGTGCGGAAGAGTGTAAAAAACTAGCAGCATAATAAAACCGCGTACTTAAACAGAAGCTACAACGACCGTTCATGGTCGTTGTAGCTTTTTTATTATGCTATTGGACGTTATTATTAGATAAAATAGTTGGTTAAGCGTGATGCACAAATTCTCGATATACTATTGGTAAGATAAATGTTAAAAGGGGTTAACTATGCGATTCAAACGAAAGAATAAATTAGCGACAAAGCTAGGATTCTTATTTCTAACGAGCATCATTCTTTTAGAAGGTATTCTCTTTGTTGTCTTATATTTTGGTTTTCTAAATCAAAGAGTAATGGTAGAGACTGATTCATTGATCGCTCGTGGAAATAGTCACCGAGATGTTTTAGAGAAGCATTTCGACGAAGCTACGAGAGGTCATGTTGCATTGATGGAATCTGAAGCTGAGACACAGGTTGTTATTACCGATGCTACAAACAAGATTCTAGACCATTCCAATCTGATCACAACAGAAATTAAATCAATCATTTATTCCGTTGATCAAACCGCAGTTGATGGCGGAATTGTTGAGGGGGATTGGGTCAGAGCACCATATGTTTCCACGGTGTCTCCAGTGAAGATTAATGGGGATTCCGTAGGTTATGTGTACATGTTCCTTGATACAGAGGGGATAAGAGATATACGTGATAAATTGACCGTTCAATTTCTCATTGTAACCGGGTTAGCGCTATTTCTAACCGTAATCACTATTATTTACTTGTCGCGGATTATTACAAAACCCCTAATACATATGAAGGAAGCAACTCAGAAGATGAGTAACGGAGAGCATGATGTCTATTTAATTGAGGATCGGAACGATGAACTAGGAGAACTAGCCAGAGCCATTCAAACATTATCAAATGACTTACTTCGTTTAAAGAACGAACGGAGTGATTTTCTTGCAAGTATTTCTCATGAATTACGAACACCGTTAACGTATTTAAATGGCTATGCCGATATTGCGAAACGGAATAATCTAACGTCAGAGGAAAGACACCGTTACCTTACGATTATTAAAGAGGAATCTGGAAACCTTACAAACCTTGTAAAAGACTTATTCGATATGGCAAAAATGGACCAAAAAGGATTCTTAATCGAACGCGAGAAAATTGAACTTTGCTCTCTCATTAATCAAGTCAGAGAAAAAGTAATGCCGGCGTTCGAAAACAAAGAGATAAACTTGTTTACCTCCTGTCAAAAAGAAATAATCATTGCTCTTGATCCAGAGAGGTTTTCTCAAGTATTACTTAATCTCTTAGATAATGCACTTAATTACTCTGAAGAAGGAAAAAGTGTCCGTATTGAAGCCGTCCAAGTAAAGAAGAATCTCCAAATAGAAGTTATCGATGAAGGCGAAGGTATCCCAGAGAAAGATCTTCCATATATTTTTGGTCGTCTCTATCGAGTAGATAAATCCCGATCCCGAAAGTACGGAGGATCAGGACTGGGACTTTCAATCGCGAAGGAAATTATTGAAAAGCATGAAGGAACAATCTCTGCTACAAGCGAGGCCGGCAAAGGCACAACCATCAAAATTGTCATTCCAGGAGTTGAATAACATGAAACGAGTTCTAATCGTCGATGATGAAGAACGAATGGTAGAATTAATTGCATTATTTTTGAAGCCACAAGGGTATATCACTTACAAAGTGAATTCTGGTCTAGAAGCGTTAGACGTGATAAAGGAGAACAAAATCGACCTCGTATTATTGGATGTGATGTTGCCTGAAATGGATGGATGGACGACATGCAAGGAAATTCGAACTTTATCGGATGTTCCCATCATCATGCTGACGGCAAGGGATCAGTCGAATGATATCGTCAAAGGACTGAAGCTTGGAGCAGATGATTATATTACGAAGCCATTCGATGAAGATGTTCTTCTAGCACGAATCGAAGCTGTTTCCAGGAGATTAAGTTCAGTGAATGAAAACATACTCGTTGTTAAAGGGTTGACCTGGGATAAGGACAAGCATACAGTTTCTTATCAAGGGAAAACGATAACAATGACGCCAATCGAATTTAATCTTCTTGGACTTTTCTTGAAGAACCCTGATCGAGTCTTCAGTAGAGAACACCTCATTCAATTGAACTGGGGATTCGAGTCCAGTACAGAAGGCCGTACTATCAATTCCCATATACGAAACCTTAGAGAGAAATGTCGTCAATCTGGATTTCAAATAGAAGAGCATTTAAAAACGATTTGGGGCGTCGGCTATAAGTGGAAGAATTGAGTAAGGATTTGAGAAATACGCAGGAATTTCATTGAGCACACTTATACGTCATCCCAAAAGCTGCCGAATCAGGCAGCTTTTTTGTTTTCACACTTTCTTGATAATTTCTGGGGAAAAAAGAATTGTATTGGAGAGAATAATACTAATTACAAAAGAGAGGGAGGTACATATGGAACACTCACATCATGAACATAATCATAGCGACGCAGAACATAACCATAGTGAGGAGCACGATCATAGCTCACACCACGCACATATGGTAGAAGATTTTAAAAAAAGGTTTTACATTTCTATGCTTATAACGATACCCGTTCTTATTCTATCCCCAATGTTACAGGGGTTTGTTAATATCGACCTCAGGTTCACAGGGGATTTATACATTTTATTTGCGCTTTCAACTTTCATTTTCTTTTATGGAGGTTGGCCTTTTCTGACAGGTGCTTGGAGTGAATTGAAAGACAGGAATCCTGGCATGATGACGCTGATTGGACTCGCAATCGTTGTCGCTTACGGATATAGTTCACTCACAGTATTCGGATTATCGGGTAAGAATTTCTTTTGGGAGCTTGCAACCTTAATTGATATCATGCTTCTTGGACACTGGATCGAAATGAAATCAGTTATGGGTGCATCGAAAGCACTGGAGGAATTGGTTAAGCTCATGCCTTCTGAAGCCCACCGCATCGAGGAAAACGGAGAAATTAAAGATGTACCTACATCTGAACTAAATGAAGGCGATCACGTCCTCATCAAACCTGGTGAAAAGGTGCCAGTAGATGGTGTGATTATCAAAGGGCAATCATCCATCGACGAATCGATGCTGACCGGAGAATCTGTTCCAGTTGAAAAAGGAAAAGAAGATGAAGTAATCGGAGCATCGATTAATGGAGAAGGTTCGTTAACGGTAAAAGTTGAAAAAACAGGCAAGGATAGCTACCTTTCACAGGTCGTAACAATGGTAAAAGAAGCACAAGAATCCAAATCGAAAACGCAGAATTTCTCTGATCGGGCTGCAAAGTGGCTGTTTTACCTTGCGCTTGGAGCAGGTATTTCAACCTTAATCGTCTGGTTGTTACTCGGGTATGATTTTGTGTATGCCCTCGAACGTATGGTAACAGTAATGGTAATCGCCTGTCCTCACGCGTTAGGGTTAGCTGCACCACTTGTCGTAGCGAGATCCACAGCGTTATCAGCGAAAAAAGGCTTACTCATTCGGAACCGCGCTAGTTTTGAAGGCGCGCGTCAATTAGAAGCTGTCGTGTTCGATAAGACAGGAACGCTAACTGAAGGAAAGTTTGGCGTAACGAACGTCATAACTGAAAACGAGAATGAAGATCAGGTCATCCAGCTAGCTGCATCTGTTGAAATGGAATCTGAGCATCCTATAGCACGCGGGATTGTTGAGGAAGCGAATAAAAGGAGCCTTTCAGTTAATGAAGTTGAAGATTTTCAATCGATTACTGGTAAAGGGCTAGAAGGGACAGTTGAAGGTAAAAAGGTGATGGTCGTAAGCCCGGGTTACATGAATGATGAGAAAATCGACTTTCAAAAAGAAACATATTCTGAGCTTGCCGAACAGGGGAAAACGGTTGTTTTTGTATTGATCGATGGCAAATTAGAAGCGATGATCGCCCTGGCTGATATAATTCGAGAAAGTGCGAAAAATGCCATTCAGCAGTTAAAGAACCTAAACGTGTCTTCTATGATGCTAACTGGAGATAACCAGCAAGTGGCAAACTGGGTTGCGGAGCAGTTAGAATTAAATGAGGTTTATGCAGAAGTATTACCACATGAAAAAGCTGATCAAATAAAAAAGGTAAAAGAAAGAGGATTAAAAGTGGCCATGACAGGGGATGGCGTGAATGATGCTCCTGCATTAGCCAATGCAGACCTTGGTATCGCGATTGGCGCGGGTACAGATGTCGCGATGGAAACTGCTGACATCGTGCTAGTTAACAGCAATCCAGAAGATGTAGTTTCTATTATCAATCTCTCGGAAGCAACATATAAGAAAATGATTCAAAACCTCTGGTGGGCAGCTGGATACAATATAATAGCAATTCCACTTGCTGCAGGAGTTTTATATCCCCTAGGTATTGTACTAAGTCCAGCTATAGGTGCTGTTCTCATGTCTTTAAGTACAGTTATTGTTGCGGTTAATGCCAAGTTATTAAAAACTTAAAAACCTTTAGCTCAAGAACTTGGTAGAAAATTCAATAAGCTATCAGAGGAAATACTTTTAAAAATAGCCATAACGTATATATAGCCACGCTGGAGGTATTCAGCGTGGCTTTCTTATTTTATGCTTCTTTAATCTACAAGTTAGATTAGACATTATTAGATTTGGCAACATAGCTTCGCAAAGATGATAAGATGGTACTAATAACTTTTGCATTAAAACAATAGGATAGTCTCATAGTTGTTTATCACCCATATTTGGCAGTCGTTGTTTAATTAATGTGACTATGTATCATGAAATATGGGAGGAAATTATAGATGCTTTTATGGATTCCTAATTATATATATCGAATTCGATTCTTCAACTAAAGGGAGCTATGATTGAACACATCCATCCATACATAAAACGGTTAGTGGCCGCAGCCTCTAACCGTTTTATTTTGTGTTTTTATTGTTATATGTATAGCCAGACAGCCATTCACTTGAACAATTGTGGTTTTGTACTTGAAAACATATAGGCTAAGAGTTGGTTTTTTCATGCTTTTCAGCCACTATAAATTAAAAATTTTAGTATTTTTTGTAAAAGGTTGTTAAATAAGGGGTACTAATCCCTTTATATAGGGTAAGGAGGTTTTATAATGACATTAATTATTTTAGATGCAGGACATGGTGGGAACGACCCAGGTGCCAGCGGAAACGGGTTAATTGAAAAGAACCTCACGTTAGATTTAACCCTGCGTGTGGCGCAACAACTAAGGTGTGACTCGAACTTTGACGTTCAGTTGACAAGGGACGACGATACGTTCATTCCTTTAAGTGAAAGAGCGGATATAGCGAATCGCGCTGGTGCTGATTACTTTGTCTCCCTTCACCATAATGCAGGTGGTGGTACTGGATTTGAAAGTTATGTTTACCCGGGTACGAGTGAAAGCGCAACAGGGCAAAAGCGACATGTCGTTCATACCGCTATTATGGCGTTTTTATCTAATTATGGTGTATCAGATCGAGGGGAAAAGGAAGCGGATTTTGCTGTCTTGCGTGAAACACAAATGTCGGCTGTTTTGCTAGAAAACCTATTCTTAGATTCGTCCAATGATACTGAGTTACTAAAGAAGCCAAAATTCTTACAGGGATTATCTGAGGCGATTGCAAACGGTATACGAGCGGCTGTAAATTGACGGAAATTGTAAGTTCATTTTTTTTACCCTATAATAGAACATATGTTCTGTTTTTATCATGTGTATTGGCCATCTATGAAGGAAATACCGTTTCAAATTAAGCCTCCTTGATAAATATGATGAGAACTCGTAAAGGAGGGATAGATATTGAATTCACAACTAGAAAGCAAGGTTTCACATCAAATGATGGAGAGCTTTTTGAGTCAAGAACATTATCATCACTTGTTCTTGAAAACTGTATCTCATCCGACACAGGCTAATAAAGAACGATTGAATTATGCGTTTAAAGACTTTTATAACGAAATTCGTTTTAAAAAGTATATCTCGACTGCCCTATGGCGACATGCTCGCGATTATTTATCAAAGGAAAAGACGGAGCGTAGGTATTACCTTTTAAAAATGGATCAACCCGTCGGGGGTCAAGAAGGCGATGCCTCACAGCAAACCTCCTATGGGGAACAAAACGCGGCTGAACACGACCAAGAGGTTAGTCAGACAAGTCATTTGCTTGACCACATTGAAAATCCTGAATTATACGGTGCTCTAAAACATCTAACAGCAAGACAGCTACGGATGTTGGAGCTGTATATTCTTCATTATTTGACTCACGATGAAATTGCTGCCTTGCTGGGTGTTTCCCAGCAAGCTGTTTCAAAAACGATAAAACAATCTTTAGCAAAGATTCGGGAACGATTGGAGGAAGGAGAGGAAGGAGAGGAAAGAGATGGAAGCATGGGTCGCTTTAATCGGTAATTTCGGCTTCCCGATCGCAGTGACATTTTATCTCTTATTTAGGTTAGAGCGAAACTTCAATCAACTTGAAGAAATGGTTGTAAATTTAATTCGAGAGATTCAGAGAAGGAAGTGACTAGAAATGGGAGAGCTTTCATATTTGACGCGAGATGCCAAACAACAAAAACCGGAAGCTATGACACAGATTCTTCGCCTTTTCGAACCAAAAATAAAAAAATCAAGTCAATTCGCTCCCGTCGCCTGTCGTGATGATCTGGAGCAAGAGTTGAGAATTCAAATTCTAAAAGTCATCGATCGTTTTGAGGAGAACGAGGCACCCGACTTTTGGCAAGCTGTTCATCAGTTTTGATTGGTTCTACAAATCATAATTTTAATCGTTTTCGAAAAGAGGTTGTCTTTTGATAGAGGTAATTCCTCCTTAGTAGATATAGAGGGATGACGCACCGGAAAACGTTGCGATAACCTACTAATTTATTAAATAAATAATAAAAGGGAGAGGTTCACATGAGTAACATTGATAATCGTACGATACGAGAGGATTCACCGAAAAGGTTTATTGAAACGCTTCAAAGACAATTGATTCGAGAGAATCCTAGCGCGTTACCTCAATACGGGATTGACGGAGAGCTTGGGGACGAAACGACGGAATGGGTAAGACGTTTTCAAGAACGCAAAGGGCTACAAGTAGACGGTGTAGCGGGCCCGCAAACGCTCGGTCGTTTACGCTCCGATATTATCTACCGTCGCGGCGACACTGGTAAAGGGGTTGAGCTACTTCAAGAAGGTTTGATGTATTTCACGGTCGATCTTGCCTATGGTGCTAGTGGGGAATATGGTGCTGGAACAGAACAAGGCGTAAAGGACTTTCAGTATTTTAACTTTTTGGAAGTTGATGGTATTGCCGGACCGACCACATTTAAGAAGATGGATGAACTCTATGAAACAATCATCGTGCAATCAGGAGATGAAGGTGCTCTTGTGCGTCGTATTCAAGAACAACTGAATGAGCAGGATAGTGTAGCTATCTCGATCACCGTAGACGGTGGTTATGGACCCGCAACCATTTCGGCGGTGAAAAAGTTCCAAAACGCAAACGAACAAAAAGTAGATGGGATTGCGGGTCCCGTAACGATGAATGCGCTTGATTTGGAAGCATTACATCCTCTTTCCGGAGATGACTTGGTATCGTTTCTTGAATCAAAAGGGTTCACTGACCAGAGCGTGAGTGAATCGGAAGCTGCTGCGTTTGTCAACGCGCTAGAAAATAGTGCTGGTTACTCAAGTGCAATCTCAGAAAGCAACAAGAGTATCGACAATCCTATTGTTCTTGGTGTTGTTGGTCAGAACAAAGAATTAGCGACCGTAATGGGAGCGCTCGAAAGTAACGAGTATAAAGTGATCTTTAGCACGCTTGATCTAAACACAAAAGAAGTATATTCCATCGGGACATTCGAGCTAGAAGGGGAATCCTACAATGATCGAATTACAGTGAATGTTTATGATGGTGACGGTAATCAAGTTAACCATGTAGAAGATACGTATATTGAATTTATCAATGAAGAAGTCCTTCTCCAACTTACGTTCGCCGAAGGGTTGGAAGAGTCGCGACAAATTCAGGCGATGGATATTGATTTGACTTCGTGTGGTGTATATTCCAGTTTTGCGGCTGGACTTACCAACTACGGCGTGACTCAGACCGCAGCGCTATTAGCAGGAGGGACAGCGCCCGTCTTGGTAACGGTTGCCGGTGGTGTGTTATTGGGGTTAGTATTTTATGAAATCTACTGCTGATGTTCTCTATGATTGATTAAAAAAGGGGCTAATGGCTCCTTTTTCTTTTTTCATGATTCGTACGCCTCCTGATAGGGGAAAAAATCCATAGGGAGGGATTACGATGAACAAAAGACTATTGCTAAAAGCATTGCTTGTTGCGGTTTATGCGTACATTTTAACTTGGATTCTTGAGTTTCTCTTCGATGGCAGCCTTAGTCCTACTTTTAAGTTTTCTATATCTATTTCACTTGCATTTTTTGCATATATACAAATGTATAACAAAGACAAAGACAAGAATAATAGTTGAATCGTAAGCATTATACGAACGGATATGGATTAACAAAAAAAACCGACTCGGTTAAGAGTCGGTTTTTGCGTTACGTAAACACCGGTTGCAGTTCTTAGAATGATTCTTCAATGACGCCTTTTCGAATGAGAGACTTTCTGATTTTGTTCGACTTTGAATTGTTTATCTCAAGCTGCTCTTTGAGCTTAGAGAGTGAAACACCCTCCTTTAAGCCGTCGATGAGGGCAATCTCCCTATCCGTCAGCGGAATGAGTAAGCTCGGAGGCTCGTCGTTTTTCTGAACCTCAAGCTCGATGTATCCGGAAGAAAGGGATTTTTGGAACATCTTTAGGATTTGGATAAACTTCCAGAGCCCTCGTTCGGCTCAGGAGGCGGAACAGGAAACTATATGAACGGATAGGTTTTGAGAAAGAAAGAGAGCAAAAAGACCAATTATTTAGGAACGGTAAATGGCACGGAATTATTTTGATGGCCGTATTTCAACAGAGCTATATTGGCTGATCTTTTGTAATTGGGAGCTTATCTGTTAAAAGATAGACTCCCTCGTTTTTATACAGGACTGTCTAACTCTATTAAATCAATTATTTACTAGTCATTTACAAGTTCTAGTTCAAATAAATCTCTATTCCTACCTCCGGAATTATCCTCTAGGTGGTATATAGAACCGGTTATACTCAACCATAGATTTCCACCTTGAGAATAAAGTTTGAAAAAGAGGTCTGTTGTTTTACCAGACTGATGGTTGACTGTAAAATCTCCCCATACATCAAAATGACAATAGAATCTTGAAGCCTCTTTTTTTTGATCTAGATAAATATATCCTTTGCTATCACGCGTAAAATAAGAATAACCATCGTAATTACATTTTGTCATTCTAATATAATACTGCCCAGGATGGTCTTTAGATTCTTCGAAAACAACAGGGGTGCCAGGATGGGTATCAGTTTGTAACTTAACATAATCCCACTTGGAATGACTTTCATAGGTTAGGGATCGTTTTGTATGTACGAGGTTAACTAGGTATTTCTTATCCTTTTCAATTTCAGTAATAGGCATAGTGTTTACACTCCTTAATTTAGATCGTAGTGTTAAATTATCAGTTGAAAGGGTAGTTGTATTACTTTCTTTTATGGTTGGACTGACATTGTCTAAAGCCTCTGAATCAGAACTTGTATTTGTTGGTAAGTTTAAGAAATAATCTACTACTGATTGTTGCTCTAATACTACTTGAGAAACCATCAGTGTTGATGATGATTTTGGTATTGAGTCTATTTCTGTTTTTTTCGTGTGCCAATTAAATACTTCTATTTGTTTAGTAGTGCTATCCACTTATGCCCCCTTTTGAAAGTAATTTCAAGAATATAATAGCATTTAATTACTGTATTTTGTCATTATTTCAATAAACAGGAAAAACGGTCCGGTCCAATAGTCTTTTATTTATGCAAAGTGATTACCATTATCAAGAGTACGCTATTACTACCGAAGAAGAAACTAAACGATTAATCTTCTTTAATTCTTATATTTAGTGATCTACTATTAAAATGAAGACAGTTGAGGAGGGAAATTTCATTAAGAATAATCATATAAGAGAAAATGGTAAACTCCTTCAAACCAATAAAAAGTTTTCGCAACTGAAAAACACTCAAAAGGAATGGATATCGCTAGAATTGAATAAGCTTTACCATGAAAAGATGAAAGAAAGATATACTACAAGGAAACTACCTGCAGCTGAAAGAGATGCCGTTATTTCGTCCCTCTATGATCAAATTGAAAGTAGGGAAATATGGATTCCATATGCTGAAGTTGAAAATTATACTATAAGCAGAACAAGTAAGATTGTTAAATCATTTAAGAAACAATTTCCCAAGTTGTTTGATGAAATTGAAAGAAAACATAACAGTTGATAGGCTTTACTTTTTGCAAGGCGAATAGTAATTTTAATATATAATGGAATAAATAACTTTAAATGGAAGAAGAGATGACCTTGATTCGTTGCCAATGTGGGAATTTCATAAAACGAGACGATATCGTGATCATGGATTTTATGAATGGTTTAAGCCATTTCACTTGTTTTACACTAGATATAGAGGGACTATATGATATTGGCTATTACGAGACTATAGTAGGTAAATATGAGTTTTTTGAAGAACTACGTAAACTCGATATGTAAGGAAAATAGACCCATGATGATTTGTATCATCATGGGTCTATATTAATCTAATTCTTAAACTCATTATTAAGGATCTTTATCACCAATATTCGATGATAATATATTCAATATCCGCTAATATTCGTAAATAATCATCTTCATAGTGACGGAATATGACAATGGCGTGTTGATATAATAGAGGAAATTAATAATAGGGATGTGAAGACCTATGAGTAAGACATATAAGACCTCAAGCGTAGGCTTTGACTATGAAACCTATAATCATCTAATTGAACTCCAAGCTATTTTCAAGAAAAAATATGGTGGCGTCTCTATATCTAAATCAGAACTTATCCGATTACTTATTAATAAGGAATATAACAATCTAAGCAAATCCTATAAACCTCTCCATGCAAATGACTGGAAGGAGTTTTCAAATTAATGATAGGTAGGGAGGAACTACCTTCTTATCCGAAAGAAGTGAAAAGAACACTTCGAATGTTGAAAAAGTTACCATTTTCTGTGTTATAATTTAAGAAATAAAAATACGACAGGGATATCCCTCAATGAATAACGGTAATTTCCGTTCTATTCGTTGAGGGATTTTTTATTGGGGAGGAGGATTATTAGTGACCTTACAAGAAACCGAAACAGCTGAATTAAGACGAAAACGCGAGAAGAAGGAACTGATATTAAATCACCAGGTGAATGGAGAAGCCTTCATAAGTAGTCCATCCCGCTTATGGAAAAACATTGTCCTAAGTCATTTTAACCGAATAAATCGAGGTGATCTTAGCTTGAATCAGCTTTTGCTTATTATGAAAGATAAAGGGATAACATTCACCCAGCAAGATGCCTTAGTGAAATATCCGGTTATGGAGTGTTTGCAATACATAGCTAAAATTTCGAATACTGATTTTATGTATGAGGAAAGATTGAATGAGTAGCACTCGTAAATTCCTTATAGTCACGATAGTTGTTAGCGGGTTACTGTTCATCGTTTATCAAGCTCTTGCCACACCAGATGGATTGACTAAGCCTGGTTCAAGCAAAGTAAACCAGGTATCCGCAACCACACCTGACTTGTCAAAAGACATGCAGCAGCGGTTGAAAGAAAGAATTGAAGAAAGAGATTGGATAAGTGCAAAAGTGGTGTCAGTGAGAGATGGCGACACGGTCGAATTAGTGAATTTCCAAAGTGCATCTGATAACTCTACTGATAAAACCATTAAATTGGTATCAGAACTAAATCAAGCAGGAAGGATCCCAATGCGTCTGCTGGCAGTCGACACCCCTGAGAGCACAAAGATTATTCAGCAGTGGGGGAACGAAGCTTCTGAATTTACAAAGAGCTTAGTAGAAGGTAAAAGAGTTTATATTGAATTTGACGAGAAGGCTACATACGACAAGTACGGAAGAATTTTGGGGCATTTATTTACTAATGAAGGATCCAGTGTTCAAATGCTGTTGTTGGAGAGAGGATACGCAAGAGTGGCCTATTTATTTGATAAGTACAAGTACGTTGAGGATTATAAGAAAGCGGAGAAAAAGGCAAAACAAAAAAAGATCAACATTCATTCTCTACCAGGTTATGTAACCGATAAGGGCTTTAATATGAATGCTACGGAAGTTAGTACAGACAAGGAAGGTATGGATGAAGCAACCTACAATGACATCTTAAATGCTTTCGAATTATTAGAAGGACTAACAGAATAGGAGACTCGGTAATGATTAAAAAAATGTTTGATTTACCCCATAGGATTTTGTTCATCTTATATGTTTTCTATTATGTCTTCTTTTTAGAAGAAGTGGTGGATTCATATGCGAATTATTATTACTTGAAATATATGCCAAATGTGGTGTATATTTTCATTTGTGAGGTTTTAATAATGATAGCGGTATATTTTGTGTTCGTGCTTATTGCTGTCATGCTTGCTTACTCCCTGAAATGTATTTATTCGCTATTTTTCAGACCTAGTAACGTGTCTCACGAACCAATAAAAGAAGGGAAGCGTTGAAATCGCTAATACAATGTCCTGAAGACCTTGAACTTCTTGAGATGATTGAAGCAAAGAAGAACCTTTTAACAACCAAAGCCTTAGAGTATGGTTTTACACATGAAGAAACATTGGAAGTGAGCCAGCAACTTGATGCTTTGCTAAATAGGTACCAGTTTAATAGGAACTTTCATGATCAATCCATATATTCAATATAGATACAATCTGTGAGTTGTGGAAATTCGAGCGCTGCCCAGATTCGAAAGAAAGAATCTAATCCAGGTGTATATTTATTATTTAATATTTGAGATAGGTTGGTCTTGCTAATGTCCGTTAATTTAACAAGATCGACCTGTTTCATTTTTTTCTCTTTTAAAATATCTTTGAACCTATTTCTGATTTGATAATTCTTGTGTTTTGCATCCATTAAAATACTCATTATTGAGTCAGCCCCGCTAGCCGCTTCAAACATAGAAAGAAATTCCCATATAGCCCCTTTAATAACGTCTTCTTCAGAAGTAACAGGATCTTCATGATTTGAAATCTCCCAATTGAGTGCAGAGACACATTTCTGTATACGTTCATGTGTCTCTTTGCTCACTTCAATCTGATAAACTACTTTATCCATGTATATCCTCCTTTACTCTTGTCAATAATTGATGTAATTACTTCACTCTAGAGCGAGGTGTTACATGTGATTCGTTATAAGCAGTCAAAAACACAAAAACTTAAAACCGCTGTAAAAAACGGCCGTAAATTATAATTTAGAACACTGCAATTCTATATCGAAAGCTGTGGCTATAAGCCTTTCAGCTCCCACAACGGCTCCTACATTAGTAGGAGCTTCTTTATTGTTCATAATATGCAAACAACTAAATGCGTATGAAGTGAATTTTAGATTTCCTGTCCTCATAGCTTAGAACATAAGAAATCTCGAACAGGAGGAAGGATAATGGAAAAGGTAAAAACCATTAAATTTAACCTCGATAAACCTGAAGAAAAGGCATTATTTCAATTTGTGATCGCCAAAGGGAACTTTCAAGCTTACATGAAATCCCTCGTCCATAAAGACATGCATCTTCCACCACAAAACAGCTATACATCTGGATACGATGGAGTCATTCGTATAAATGTAAGTGAGGGGTGTACTACTCATGAGTAACAACTTGAATCCTATGTTCTCAAAGACTTCTATTAAAAATAAGCAATATACAACTGCTAAACCTCCAAAATCTAGGAAGAAAAGGTGCGATGCGAAAAGGGATATAAAAGTATGTGTTTCTTCTATTGAGAAGAAAGAACTTAAAATCAGAGCTTTATCATTAGCACCTAGTATTACGAACTATACTTCTGCGTTGGTTGAAGAAGGCTTGTCTAGAGGATATATCAATTTCTTACCAGAACGAAAATATTCAAATGAAAAGGAATTTGTACATGTGAAATTACCAAAAGAGCAGTACGAAAAATTAATCCTTTTGGCTGCAGAATGGAATTGTAGTATTCGTAGGGCAGCACACCGAATTTTGATCAGCTTGCTGTTGGAAAAGATGGGGAGGGTAGCATAATGGAGAAGGTTTATAGTCGTCTTGATTTAATAGAAGAAGAAATAAGTGGCTATGAGTATACGGGTGTGGTAGACAGTATATTGACGGCTTTTAGTAAAACCAGAAATGTACAACTTTCTTTAAGATTACCTTCACCTTCTATATTACGAGCGAATGTACTTTGTGAGGACGTTACTATCATAGGCGATTTAGAAAAAGCATTTAAACTATCAGACTTAATCTCTTTGCTCTATAAGGAGTTCTTACTTGAAGTAAGAAATGGTGAAGGTCTCGACCAGCTCTATGACAGGGTTATGGTACGGACCTCTTCGCAACCTATCATTCGAACAGCAACACACATATACCAGGAAGTAAACAAGAGGCGATTAGGAACAGTACGGGTAAAATTGGAACGAAGTGATGCTCTACGCGGAGAAGTACTACTAGATGATATGACTGGGCTTTATCCTGACCATGGTTTTACACTAGAAGACCTTTTAGAGCTGATCACTATTGACTATATTCATACCTTACAATTGAAGCCTAATAGAACGAATGTTAGAAAGTTGCTCCAAAAGTTAGACGTTGAATAGGTGAAATTAAGTTCAACATTACGAAACCATCTACACAGAAATGCTAGACCACATTAAAGTCTTATACTTGTAGGAAAAGAAAATACAATTATCAATATCTCTTCTTTAACGTTAAATATCAGCCTTTTCGGTGTATTGCTCACCCTGATATTAATTAACTAAAGCAACTTCGAAATTCACGAAGTTGCTTTTTTGTTGACTATATTTACATACTAAATTTCATTGAAAATAAGCTCTCAAAAATGTTCTGTTTGTTTGCACATAATTTACCAATTTTCAGGAAACAATGTACGTAAAATCGTAAGGGGTTGTTTACATGTACTCAAGATATATACTAATTGATAAAACAATGTGTTCATTCGTAAATAAAGATGACAACCGTATCTTAGGATGTTACTTACCGATCTTCAATGGAAAACAAGATTTTTCTCCCTGGGCATCAATAAATGTCGCAAACATAAATAACCTCTCGTTATCCTTAACCGGAGTATACGTTATTGGACTATGGATACCCTGCTTAAATTCGCTTGCTCCTATATATGTAGGTAGTGGAAAAATAAATCAGAGATTACATTCGTATTATGCTATGTTGCGAGGAAATAAGTTTAAAGAGGGATTAACCCCTAAATACATAAAGAAACTATTACAGGTGATCGATTGTGAATATTGGTGTTTCTCATTCATGCAATGTAGCAAAGTGGACCAAAGAACTATTGAGAATGAAGTATTTCATCAACTCAAGGAAACCCCTTTCTTAATCAATGCTAGGTCACCTATGCGAGATAAAAGGTATCAACATCAATTTCACGAGAAGAAAATAGCTTCCCCTAGAACTGACGCACTCATTGATATCTTCGAATTATATAATTAATACTCAGATTAAAATATATATTCTACACGAGAGAGTCCTAATAGGCTCTCTTCTTTAAAAAAGATTCTCACACCCACTGTATAGCTCACCACAAGGGCACCAATACGCTAATCAAACGCAAACTACACTTATCTTCAGCCTGTAAGTGTCGCTGTCCTCTAAAAAGCTCGATAACCTATGGGTCTAACATTGCGAACTGCACGAGTCCACGATTCGAAAAACCAATCCCTCAAACTACAAACCTTAGACCGGAATTTCTCCTTTTGCCTTCCGTACAGGGGAAAAAGGAGTTGCTAAAAAAGCATGTATGAATACTTTGGTCCTGATTTTGGAGTCAATGGATTTTCGTTTGAAGTAGAATCAATTAAACAATGTTAACCATGATGGATCACAACGAAAGTGAAGGAATAGCAGATAATAAATAGCTATATGTATAAGAAACAATTCTAAGGTTAATATATACTCAATATCGCTAGAAACACTTCCCACGATTACTTCAAGCGATATAACAAAGAGGGGCAAGTCCCTTTTAACTAAAGCTTTGTATTTAAACTATGTGGGATATAAATTCGATTTTTACCGCGTGATACGTATCATCTGAATGAAACATGATCAACTATCAACTATGTGGGATAATAATAAGCAAATGGGCTACTGTCCTTTTGCTTATTATTAATATTTAAATCCTATTTTGTGTGATGGTATCAATTAGTCAAATCTTTTTTGAATATAGGCATTCATGACATTCTCTTTTTTAAAAACATATCTTTGAGTGTTTAAGTAGCAGCCTATTTTTGGATCTTTGCATTTTAATGATACTTAGTAGGAGGATTCTTATACTTATCGCTAAACAAAACCTTTAATAAATCTGGAAACTAATCTATACTTAGAGCGTAACGACTTACATTTATTTCTTTGCAACCACATATGTTGGTTAGCGGTTAAAAAATATTCGATAAGCAGCCTCTGGGCTTGATCACAGACATTTAGGTGTCTTTATCATGCTCAGATGGCTGCTTTTTTTGTTTGCCTAACTGCAGGAGGAATAAATAATAAACTAAAAAGGGTGTTCTAAATGGGTGAATGTAGAATGATTAAATGTGTATTTCCAAGGGTTTTGTCAAATGAAGAGCATGCAAGAATGAAGAAGCTAATCGATAAAGGATTTCTTCCATTTGAAAAAGAAACGGATAGTAATTTAATTGATTGTGGCCTGATTGAGAGGACGACAGACCTTGAATTCGTAGTGCCGAGAGATACTGATAATGGATCTGACTTTTATTACGAACCTGACACTAACATCGTTAACTTCTTCTGGTTAGCTGATAACGAGTGGAGTGAACATGATGAAGAGTTATAAGGGGCGTACAGTCGAGCTAGGAACAGTAGTGGACATTTATAGAAACCTTAATCAAAGCGGTTATTATAGTATCCGCGACGCTAAAAGTGGTCTAGTTTTAGCACATTCTGAATCAGTTTGTGTAAAACAAGGCGTCTTTAAGGTTTCGGAAGCAGGTAGAAAAAAGACATTAGAAATGAAGAGAAAACGCGTCCATGCTTATATAAGAGGGATACTTCATTCCGTCGACCAAACGGTCCCGGATGGATTAGAGACTGTATATTACAACCCTTATGAGACAAAGAAGTTCTTAAATACTGAGCAGGATTGTTTTATCGATTTTGCGGAGGAAGTACATTGTGCTGGTAAGTTTGCTTATGTGAGAAATTCTTTATAATGGCAAGAAACTTAATATTAATAGGAAATGTAGCGCACCTAGTGAGCGCTGCATTTTCTTTATATCGGGAGGACTTAATATGTCTGAAGCGCAGATGATATTAGATTGGTCAGAGGTTGAAGAAATCAAGACATACGGACCGTGGATAGTTACTACTAAAAGTGATCAGGCAGTCCGTCAGCTATGTGACCGGCATTATAGTCGAGTAACGGTCGGTGCCACTCAATTCACAAGACCAGGAGAGAACATCGTTCTTCGAAATGCTGATTGTTCAGCAATCTTTATTGCATGGAGGACGAGGTACGAAAGAATGGATGGATACGATTGTATTGAAAATACAGCATTTCGAAATGAGTCTTCTCAACAAAGTAGTGACCTTATCAAGATGGCGGTATATGCTATCGCGGATATATGGGGTGGGCTAGAGAAAGATGGCATGCTCACATATGTTGATCCGTCATCTGTAGAGTCTCAAAACCCAGGTTATTGCTATGAGAAAGCTGGATTTATACGACAAAAAACAAGAAGTAAGCGTGGGTTTATTCCGTACTTAATTAATGAGCAATCCTTGGACATGGTTCTAAAAGAAATGGGGGCTGTTCACCTCTTAAATGCCTGTCAGAGAAATATCGTTAACGCTCTATATTCAGGAGAGTATATGGAGGCATACGAGTTTCAAGCTCTTGCCGAAGAACAGGTGGAGAAGTTGAAGACGCTCAAGACAAGAATGAAACAATCAAAAATCAAAGCTTGGAGTTCATACGTGTTACCATTTACGAAGCTTGATTTGGATCTTGTTACCGACCCATATAATCATTGGATGTTGGACAAGACCTATTTTAAAACAAAGGATTGTCTTTAACCATGTAAAAATGATGTTACGTATTATATATTAACGGAGGTTTTATAATTGGAGAGAGAAAGTAATAGTCTTTATACAAAGACTGGATTTTCGAAACAGGGTTTCAGCTGCTGTTCAAGATTTGCATCCTGCAAAATGGGAAAAGAAGACTGCTTATATGAAGGAATAGATGATGAGGTTAAGGAACATTGTAGTTGTTATCAAAGAAACCATAAAACGGAAAGACCCCCTAGTAAGGAGAATACAAAATTTCAACATAGAGTAGAAGAGTACTTTTTTAAACAGAACGAAAAGGTACTGGTAATAGCTTGTTTTAACGCAGAGCGTGTCCAGATGGGTCGTAAATACCTGTTAGCTGAAAAGACTGTTTATAAGAGTACTAGACAAGCTTATGTATATAACACTAAAGATGAATTTTTAGGAGTCTATAATATTAAGGATTTTCACATAGTTAAGAAAGAGGTTAAGAGTAGCCTCGGAGGTTTGTCAGATGAGCTTCAAAATGAGAAGAATATAGAATGTGGTGTGGAACAATTAAGTCTATTTTAAAAAGACGACGTGACCGACTTTCGGTCCGTCGTCTTATTATACAGATAGTCTTCCTTTTCTAATATCAATTGCTTGAATTAGAGCATCGTAATTTTCTTGGTCCAAAGAGCCAATGCAGTTCATCAAATTGAAGTGTTGGTAGCCGTTCCACATGTTTAAGGAGAACTTCCCAAGTTGAACCATAGAACTTGTTAAATCGTAAGGAATTTCGAAATCCTCTTCTTCACTTAGTTCTTTATCAGTAAGTTTGCTCAGCGTATACTTCCATTCCCATCTCCATATCCAATCGACAGGGTTTTGAAATTCAAATAATCTGTTACCCACTTTCTCAAAAATCATTGGGATAGCGAGTATGTAACATGGAGCAAGGTATTCTGTATTCTTTTTCGCATTAGGCCATTTCATTAATACGGTCTGAAAATTCGACTCATGTTCATGATCTATAAAATACATATAATCACCTCGATATTATTTATCTATATTCTTAATTAACATTCTACATCATTAACCGCATTTCCCTTCAATATAACAATGCTTCTATTTAAAACATTTCATACAGTAATTGCCACTGTTACCATCAATAGCTATAATAATCTTATAAACCTTTTCATTTACTATTTTTATGCGACTTTACTAAAGGTCTGCGGTTAATTTAACTACATTTAGGCTCTATGGAGCACTGATTAAGTCAAGTATGTAGATTTTCTACATCCTTAGGCTTCTTTATCAGTCCTCCATAGGGCCTTTTTTGTATGCAAAAAATTCACCTGCAGCAGGAGAGAACGGTTTATAAATCACTATTGGGAGGCAATTATTATGATCGTAACTGAACTAAGAAACAAAGAGATGAAAGCTAAGGAGATATTTAGTAATTATACTGACCACGAGATAATCTTATCGTGGCTTACTGAGGAAGTTGTTAATCCTTATAACAGTGAAACTGATGGAGCGTATGAAGCATTTTACATTAATGAAATGGGACAGATGGATGAGCAGGATAAGTTGGACATGGTAAGAAGCATCCTTTCTGATTGTACGGATGCACTATCATGGTCACAGGAGCAGTTGTCACCATACTTAGGCGAGAAAGTAGACACTAAGCAATCTACTATTTTCATTAATCAGTTTTCCTTCGAGAAATCAATCATAAACTTATTTAAGGACGCTGGATTGAAGGATGAATTTCTATCAATTGGACAGAAGCATACTTACTTAGGTTGTATTTTTACATGGTTGATAACTTCTTCAAAAAATCGTCTTTGTGAGCTAGATACAGTTACTCACTTTGGGTTTTCAGAGTATTTCAACATGGATATGTGGAATCTAATCTATTGCAACCAAGAAAGAGTTTATTCCATTATGCAGCTTGTCTTAGCAAACGACATTGAATCACTAGAATATCTAATCTATGAAATCAATAAACTGCGTAAAGATTTCTTAACATTCGAACGAAGAGGTAAAAGCACTACTACTTAACTAAAACGGAACATTAAAATTAGATATCTAAACATTTAAAGAGCTTAGGGAATATAATTCCTGGGCTCTTTTTGTTTGGTTAAAAGGAACTTTACCTTTAATACCGAATAAGATTTTAGTAGACACATAAGGCTCTATCAAAAGGATGTGATGCTTAATGGTTAGCTATCATGATGTAATGGAAATGAATGATAAAGAGGCAGATAAAATCATATCAGAGTTTAAAAAAGCGGGGATTATATTTGAGAAAGGGAAGCGTATCCCTAAGAATGGTCGTTACACGGGGGTTATTGGGAAAAGTAATAAAATCTTAAAGCTGAACATTGATGGAGAACTCTAACCTTTCACCCATTGAACAGAGTAATCAAATCATGGTTTGATTACTACTTTCTAAACCAGTATAATCCAATTATAAGCAAGTCCCCCTTGTACACATTTAAATACTATTAGAGACCACCTCATAACGAAGAAAAGGCAATCGAGCCCTTTCTTTGTTTTGAGGTGGTCTTTTTATGTTAAAGGAGCTGAATAGCCAGCGTATTTCAAATACTAGGACTTAAAAGATGGTGTGTAGCTTAGGTCTTAATCTGAGAACTTATAAGCTTATAAGCATTAAATAATTACTGAAAGGAAGACGTGTAATGAAGAAGAATTTCTTGATGAGCGGTATGGTCTTTTTACTACTTATATTGAGCGCTTGCGGAGAAGCACCAAAAGGGCAAGAGATCGAACCGGAAGCAATTAGTAAATATCAAACAAAGATTAAAAATGCTGTCGATATATCAAACAATCTTTTAGCAACTTACAATAAGGGGTTAGACCAGCTTTATACTAATTCAATTTCTAATGAACAATTTGGAGACTTAATGAACTCCAACATTGAAACTTCTAACGAAATGGTCAGAGGGATTGATGAATACACACCTGACCCAATGTTTTTCGAAATTCATCAATCAGTCATCACACACCTAAATAATCAGCATCAGATGTTCCTTGATGCTGTTGAGATGGCTAACCAAGAAGATATCGCTAAAGAGCAACTACGAGAAAAATATCTAGAAATAAAGACCGAGCAGAAACAACTTATTAACTCAATAAGAACTCTATAAAACTCACATCTGAGTCTAGCAATTATTGACCCGCTTCGATATAATTATGGAGACATGATTTATATTTCATAATTATTTGCAACCTTTCAAAGGTTAGCGGGTTTAATATTACATAACTAACGGTCTTTGGACTGATTCTTGTGCTTGAATTAGATGTATCTCCTAATTCAAGTATATATGAGTCGGTTCAAAGGCCGTTTTTTTGTAGTTATTAAACCTTTTTGGAATCAATCCGATAAAGAAAAAGAGGATAGATTTCCCAGAAATGAAATCATGATCTAACAAATTTAGGAGGCTTCAAAATGAAGAAAATAATGAGTAGTGTACTTGCAGCTGGGATGATCCTCTCAAGTTTTCCTACAACAGGTGTTTATGCCCTAGAAAAGAACGACACGATTGTAAAAGAGAAGGAACCAAACAATAATCAAGAGTCTGCACAGCTATTAACGATTCAAGGTTCAGAGAGCGTAGCAACACAAATTACAAATGTAGTCGATGGAGATTTTTCTAACTCCAGTGATGAAGATTGGTATAAAGTAGTGTTGTCGGAACCGGGTGTAATTGAAGTAGATTTCTTTACGGATGAAGAAAAGCATTTGATGAGTACAATACCAAAAGACCAATACCCAGATGTAGATGTTTTTTCGACTCGTTACGATGGCACTTTCGGGTTTGTTGGTTATCCAGATGATGCCTCTCAAAGAGCTAGGGATTCGATGGACGGTAACCTTTACTGGTGGTACTCACACAAGAAAGATAATGAGGTCTTCATTAGGGTTAAAAATAACTCCTCTTCAGCAAGTTCTTATAACATGGGTATCAGTTATGGGGTAAATGCGAGTAATAACAACGATCCTCATGAACCGAATACCGTTTTTGATTCAGAATGGGGTTTGTATGAAGATGCCGAAATTAAAGAAGGTGTATGGACAGCTACTAAATGGAATAATCGTTACGATGTGGCTGATCAATTCTCTATTCAAGGAGGTAAAAAAGGTAAATTAACATACTCTGTAAGATTTAGTGAAGAGGAATACAATTGGTGGAATGATAATAAGAAAGATTACTATAAATCATACAATGTATATGCGGAACTTAATGATGGCAGTTATGAGCCACTAGACGGAGAAGCAGTTATTGGTATTCCAAATCAAATATTTTCTCGGTCAGTTGACTTCGACAATGATAATTACACTGGAAAGTTCGTTCTATCTCTTGATTATGGGTTCTTATACGATCCCAATTACGAAATAAAAATGGACTTTGAAGGAGAACTAGAGCCCATTGTAGATACGACTGCACCAGAAGAAATTAGTGGACTTCAAGTACAAGAACTAACACATAGTAATGTTGAATTTAATTTCAATCTACCAAGTGACTCTGACTTTGAAAAAGTTATTGTGTATCGAGATGGAGGTAAGGTTTTGGAGTTAAACAAAGGAGTATTCTCCGAATCGGGTTTAGAAGCAGCTAATAGTTATACCTATAAGTTTGTAACTGTCGATTCAAATGGAAACTCTAGCAAAGGTATTTCTAAAACAATTACTACACCGAAAAAACCTGTTGAAGAAGACACGACTCCACCAAATGAAATTGATGGATTAATCGTGAAAGAGTTGTCACATGATGGAGTGACATTCAACTACAGACTCCCTTCAGATACTGACTTTGAAAAGATCTTAATTTATCGTGATGGAAGTAAGATTTCTGAAACTAAAACGAACGTATTTAAGGACAGTTCATTGGCAGCAAATAAATCCTATACGTATAAATTTGTAACTGTAGATGCTACAGGGAATACGAGTAATGGAGTGACTCAATCTATTACGACTAAATCCGTCAGTCCAGAACCTGAAAATCAAGAATTATCGTTTAAGAGAATAGCAGGAGACGATCGCTATGCTACATCCAAAGCTTTCTCACAAGAAATTCCTGCCAATTCTTTAGATACAGTCCTTCTATCTTCAGGTAAGGATTTTCCTGACGCATTAGCCGGTGGAGTTTTGAACAATACGCTAAATGGGGTTGTTCTTCTTGTTAGAGACAATACGACAGTAATAAATGAACAGTTGAAAGAAGCTAAACGTGTATTAAAAGATGATGGGAAAATCATTATTCTTGGAGGAAAGTCAGCTGTTTCAAAAAATGTTGAAGAGGCATTCGAAAAAGAGTTTCCAGTTGAACGAATTGGAGGTCTTAACCGATTTGAAACAGCCATCAACATTGCTGAGAAAGTAAACAATAAACCTGATGAAATAGTATTAACATATGGATTGAATTTTGCAGACGCATTGAGCATCGTTCCATACGCTACAGTAAATGAAGTACCGATTCTCCTTCATTCTAATGGGGATTCACTTCAAAAAGATGTATTAAGTTATATTAAGAATAAAAGCTCTATAAAAAAGGTTACAATTATCGGTGGAACAGGTGTGGTGAATAATTCAATTGAAGGTGAACTTGAAGACATAGGCATTCAGACCGTCACTCGTATATCTGGTAAAGACCGTTATATGACATCATTGGAAATCGCTAAAAAACTTTATCCTAATAGTGAGAAAGTGGCGTTAACCAACGCTTACAGCTTTGCTGATGCATTGAGTGGTTCTCGTTTTGCTTTTGATCAACGTATTCCTGTTATTTTAACAAGTAAGGATGAGTTGAAAGATGAAGTTTCTTCCTACTATAAAGGCAAGCTAAAGTCCGTTTATTTATTTGGAGGAAAAAGTGTAGTATCAGATTCTTTAAAAAAAGGGTTTGAATAAGCATTTTTACGTAGCTCTCTTCATTTAGAGGGCTACTTTTTATGTGAACAATAATTCCACAAAATTCATAATTATGGTATACTACTTTTGATAAATAAAATAACAAAATATAAAAATAGGGAAGTCCCCTAAACAATTACACTAGAATGCTAGTGTAGTAGTTTAGGGGGCTTTTTGTCGTTGGGGGGGGTGACTCTTTGATATGGAGTTATGGAAAAGCAGGTGTGATTAATGAATAAAAATAAGTTATCAATCTATTTTCTTCTCATTGTAAGTTTCAACTTAATCTTTATTCAGTTTGCGGAGAACGTACACGCTGAACGGGTGTATGGTAATGGCGCTGTAAATCCTGGAGCTGATTACTATCGGACTTCCAATTACCCTGATAAGACAGTAAAAGTGCCTTTAGGTCTATCATGGGAATATGATTACATTTACAATGTACCAATGGAAAAAGGACTATCCTTAACAAACTATCGTGTTTATTTTGGTGATGGCAACGATATTGTAGGAATTAATGACCAAACAGGAAAGGACTTTGTCTCTGATTCCTATAAAGTAGGAAATCCATTTTATAAGAGTTTTTCTTCTTCATATGGTTCGGTTACAACCGCTCTTGAAGGATCAAGAGACAATTCCACACCCTCTGGGAATTCCTTGTTCTTTGGGACTTCGGGGGGAAGGATAGGTAAGCTAAACGGCTATGGTTTAAATGATAATAAAAATGCCCAAACATTAAAGTTTAGTGGAGTTATGAATAGTGAACCCATTAACTATTTTGGCTATGTTAGTAGTGGGGATTATATAGCTGCTGCTTCCGAATCGTTGATCCGTATGGTTAAGACCAGTGATCTCTCTTTAAAATGGACAGGTGGCATTCCAAGTGGAGGTAAAATCTCTGGGATGACTAGTTTGGCAAGTAGTGATCTGATCGTAACGACTGACCACGGTTTAAACAAGGGATACGGTTATATATACAACTCTGCAGTTCGAAACAGCGGTTATGGAGTCAAGCCTTCTGAAACGATCAATTACTTTGCTGGTATTCCTAGAGCTCCCACTTTTGATAAAGAGGATAACTTAATCTACTCAGTCGATAAAGAAGGAAGAATCTATCAACATGACAAAGCAGGGGATCTTGTTAACATGGCTTATGTTGGTGATGCTTCAAACAGGGGGTATGAGACATACGGTGGTCTAGCAATTGATAATAATTATGTCTATGCAAGCACCACTGGCTCTTCTGTTTCTTCCACAAGGGGGACTATCAGTAGGCACAGCAAAAACAATATCGATTCAAAAGTGGAATATGTTCATAGCGCGAAAATTACTACTACGCCAATTTTACTAAGTGGATTACTTTACTTTGGAGATTCAAATGGTAGAGTATATGCCCTTAACCCTTCTACGATGAATCGAGTTTCATGGTATTTGGACGAGACTCTCATGACCCCAAGGGATTATTATGATATTGGTGGCATCGTGAGGACATTGATAGGTGCAGATAACCATCTTGTAGCGGGAAACGTCGATAGAATAGTAGGATTTAAAGGAAGACCAGATTATTATGTAGCAGAACAAAACGTTAATGGTAGCAGAGCTGATGGTGCTAGAATAAATTTTTACTCCAACAGCATGCCAAGTATCAACGTAAACAGTAGAATCGGTAATAAAGGTACTTTTGATTACGATATTTATACCGATTTTAATGGAAGCAACTCACAAAAGACAGAATTCGATATAAGGAATATAGATTCATACGAATCTGTAGTTCTTTTTTCTCCATCCTATACTAACAACGTACCCAGCAAACATAATGATGAAGACTACCCATCTAATAATACCTATTTTCAAATCCCTGTGAACGGTTCCTACACGATAAGCAATACATTTAAGCCTGATTCAGAGGGGCGATTTAGCTTTACTACAGTTGCTGATGAAACAGGACAGCAAAAAGAATTTGATAATTATGGTTCTAACGATGTAACGTCCTACTTTGATGTAGTAGATATGAGAAATCCATCTGCTAATGCCAGAAGCAATGTTTTAAATCGTGGTGATACAAATATCTTCGACCTTTCAATCACACAGGAATATAGTCAACGTTCTTATGTGTTTGAAGTACGCTATCCAAATGGATCGAATGCATTGTATAAAAGTGGAAACGGTACACCACCATCTTCAATTAGTTTGTCTATTGCCAGCAATGCGCCACGAGGGTCTTATGATTATCGCTTAAGAATAAAAAATAAATTTAATGAATGGTTGTATAGCTCTTGGAAGAGTTTTGACGTCGTTAATATCCCGCCCAATGCTGGCTTTAACACCAACAGAATGTCATTTGTTCGCGGGGAAAATGTCTTTATTTCAAGCACTGCATCCGATCCAGACGGTGATTCTCTTTCACACGACTATCTTATAACGTCACCTAGCGGTATCAAGACTTATTCAAGTAGCGCAAACCCTACTTTTAAAGCAACTGAATTAGGGACATACTCGATTTCTCAAACCGTTCATGATGGAGCTGGAGGTTCAGATTCCTATTCAAACAGCATTCAAGTAGTGAATAGAGGACCAAATGCTGATTTTGATACGGATAAATCAAGTTATTACAATGATGAGAGAATATATATTACCAGTAAAGCGACAGACCCGGACGGAGATACTCTAACTCATTCTTATAAAGTGACTCGACCTGATGGTAGTGTATATTACAACTCTCAAGCGAATCCGTTTATATCTTCTTTACAAAAAGGTACTTACACGATAAGGCAGACCGTGACTGATGGGAATGGTGGAAGCGATTCTATAACAAAGACGGTAACTGTTCAAAATCGGGGACCAAATGCAGGCTTCACCACGAACAAAAGTAATTATTTAGATAACGAGAAAATTTATGTTACGAGTACAGCTACGGACCCTGACGGTGACCCCTTGACTCATTCTTATAAGGTAACACGTCCAAACGGGAGTACTTTTACTACCACAAGTAAGAATCCGAACTTTGGTTCATTGACACCAGGGAATTACCGAATTGATCAAACCGTAACTGATCCATCTGGAGCAAAAGATAGTTTCTCCAGAACAGTTAGTGTCAAATCAGCGAATCGACCGCCAAGTGCTGGATTCAATTTTAATAAATCTAAGTATTACAAGGGTGAAGCCGTCAGTATTACCTCAACAGCTACAGACCCTGACGGTGACTCTCTATCTCACTCTTACGAGATCACCCGACCAAGTGGCAGCAGGTTCACCGTTAACCAAACGAACCCGAGCTTTACAGCCAATGAAACAGGCACTTATGTTGTGAAGCAAACTGTCAGCGATCCATTGGGATTAACTGATACTGTAACGAAGTCTCAGTGGGTGCAAACTAAACCAACTCCAGGCTTTTCAACCAATAAGACGTCCTTTTATAGAGGGGAGACGGTACGGGTTACGACAAGTGCGTTTGATGAAGACGGAGGAAACGTAAGCCATCTATATGAAGTGACTGCTCCTAACGGACAGAAATCGACTTATACTTCAGCTAATCCCGCTTTTTCAGTTAATAGACTTGGTAATTATACGATAAAGCAAACAGTTACCGATGATGAAGGGGACAAGGCTAGTATTACTAGACAAATAACGGTAAATAACCGTGGTCCAGTGGCTGGTTTTAACTTAAACAAGTCAAAGTATTATAAAGGTGAAACCATCTCAATAAATAATTCAGCTTATGATGCTGATGGTGACCCTTTAAATTACGTATACGAAATTACAAGACCAAATGGACAAAAAAGTACATCTAGCTTACCGAACCCATCATTCATCGCGAGTATGCCTGGAACTTACACCATTAAGCAAACTGTCTCTGATCCTTACGGAGGAAGCGACTCTGTAACAAAAACACAGTGGGTTCAAACGCTCCCTACGCCAGGATTTAATACAGACAAATCTTCATATGTAAGAGGAGAAACGATGCACATCTCCTCAACAGCATTCGATGAAGACGGTGGCGGGTTAAGTTACGTATATGACGTGACTGCTCCAGATGGTTCAAAGCGGACGTCTACCGTAGCCGATCCTTCTTTTTCTGTAACTCAGCTTGGAGATTATACAATCAAGCAAACGATTACGGATAATGAAGGCGATGTAGCTTCTATTACGAAGAAAGTAAATGTTCGTAACCGGCCACCGAGTGCAGGGTTTACGCTTGATAAGGTTAAGTATTATAAGGGTGAATCGATCAGAGTAACTCCAACAGCTACAGATCCCGATGGTGACGCTCTTACTTACCGCTACGACGTTACGCGCCCTGACGGAAGTAAGTTCTCGTCAACAACAGCAAATCCTAGCTTTAAAGCAACTGAAACGGGTACCTATACAATTAAACAAACGATTGCTGACCCATACGGAGCTTCAGATAGCACAACGAAAACTCAGTGGGTACAGACTCTTCCCACACCTGGTTTCATTACGGACAAAGGGATCTATGTGAGAGGAGAGACCGTTGACATAACTAATAAAGCATTTGATGAAGATGGCGGTTCTGTAACTGTTTCCTACGAAGTTGAAGCACCTGATGGTCAGAAGAAAACGTACAACAAGCCTAACCCACAATTTAATGTTGAACATAACGGCGATTACACCATCACTCAAACTGTGACGGACGATGAAGGGGACAAAGCGACAGTTACCAAAAAGGTGAATGTCGTCAATCAACCTCCAGAAGCAGGTTTTGATACGGATGCTGCGGAATACTTTATAGGTGATATTGTTCAGGTAACGAGTAACGCTAGTGACCCGGACAATGACCCGCTTACTTACGAGTACATTGTTACGAAGCCAAATGGATCAACGTTTTCCAAAACAACGAAAGACTTTACATTTAAAACTGATCAACTAGGTGAGTACACAATTAAACAAACTGTAAAAGATACGTTTGATGAAACAGATACGATATCGAAGAAAGTATTAATAAAAGATCTTGTCATTACGGGTACAGTAAAGCACACAGCGAAGTGGCAAGAGAAACATACGGCTCTAGGAAATGCACCAAATCAGTTTTATTCCGGAGAAACATTTGTACTTGAAGCGGATATTACTAATTACCCAGCAAATTACGTCAATGTAGAATTTAATGGGAAGCAGGTGAGTGGCCAAAACATGAGGTTATTCACTTCTCTATCAAAACAGTCCGGAACACGTTATACTGGTGAGCTGTATGACCCTGAAATGTCTGAAGCAGACACCATGTTAGCAAGTGGCATCGTAAACTTTGACTTTGAAGTTCAATTTTCAAATGGAACTATCAGACGAGCAACCGTGCCAGTAAGAATAATAGGTTCTGCCTATGAAGCATTCCAGATGCATCAAAGTCATTAGTAGATGCCAATTTAGACAAACATGAATTGTCACAGATTTTGAATATTAGGTCTCAAAACCAATGATGGTAGAAGTGTTGCCATCATTGGTTTTTTATTATTATTAGCAAAAGATTCTTCCTAAAATAAAGATTAATTATGGGGGATTGAAATAGTGAAAACTAAAACCAATATTACATATAGTTTGGTGAATATCGGTAGTTTCTGATCAAATGAATATAGTAAGCATAATGAAAAACAAGAGCACAGAGAACGCTCTTGTTTTTTATATCGTTGTGATGACTTTGGAGGAGGTCTCTCTCACGATATTTATCCATATACTTTCCATATTCTTTACAATTTAATCCCTATAAAAATTGCACCATCAAACTACATTCCATCTAATTTTTAAAAAGATACTTGTTTAAGGAACATATGTTCTGTATCTTAGAATTATGAATGATAACAGAAAAGGACGGTTGAAGATGATTAAAAGTGTTAAATCAGAACATAATGTGTTGCCTCAAATCTATTCAGCGATGGAAACAGTAGAGGTGTTGAACATCTCATATAAGACAGGTACGGGTAACCTGACTACTGTAGTGGGAACTGTACATTTTATCGATTTCTCCAACAAAGAAATTCGTTTAGTGGACTATGAATATAAAGTTCATTATATAAAATGGGTTAACATAAAAAAGATCGATTAAAAGTAAGGAGGCAATAGCGTTGGAAAAAGTGGAAGTGATAAGAGAACCTGGAGCTTTCTGTGATTACTGTTTAAAGGTTGTAGGTAAACATATAGATGCAGTGGGGAAGTTGTACCAGTGGGACGACATGCACAAAGAAAAACGACCTTACTTATTTTGTAGGGAGCATTATATACCTTCTAAAAAGGAAATGGAAAAAAGCATACGTGCCTATTTAGATTGCTATAAATCTTCCGAAAGTAGGAATCGATTACCAAAGGATTCGTTAGAACTCTATAATTACTTAATCACTAAATACTGATCTGTTGCTTTTCTTATTATGAATTTAATTCTAAAGCATACAATGATTTCTAAAAAACCTCTAAATAAGGATAGACAGTCTAATAATAGGATTGGGTAGCAAAGGAGATACTTTTTTAGTTACTCTAAGTTATCAAATTCTAACCTAATTAACGAAGAGTACATTTTATACCGTTATATGTAGCCAACTTACAAAGAAATTGCTTTCATATGTACCAAATTAGGATAAAAAGAGATACAATTAAGTTGTATCTTTTTTATTTTTATTTTATTTATGCAATCTCGTATAGAGATTAGCTGAATATTTATCAAACTAGCGATCTTTGGATCGACGATACCCTTACTTTATTCAAGTATGGTTAAAATTCGTCTCCAGGATCGTTTTTTGTTTGTAAACGTTAGGAGGGAGTGTACCGGGTACTTAAAAAACAAGTTAATTGAGAGACGATTAAAACCGGAGGTGTACGTAATTGGCTCAAGAGGATAAGTATTATCACAGTAGACTGCTTGCTATTAGCTATGTGTTTGATCGACCGATAGAGCAACTTAAAAATAGCTATATCGACGAGAAATATTCAAATTGGATTATTTGGTTATTACTAAGTCCGATTAGAGACATACCTAAAATTAAATCAGTAAGCAATGGAGTGAAAGGTTTATTTAATTTATCACTGGTTCCTATTTTAAGTGCAGCAACGGTGCCTATCTATCTCAATATCCCTGGATTCAATACATCCTTGGATATTGTGATCGGTTACTTACTGGGGTATTTATTTACTCTATTCTTCTATTATAGAAAAATTCTTCAGTTTGATAGTGGGCATTTCCATACTGGTGCTTATAGGAAATTTAGAAATCAAGAGTATCAACTGTTCAGAGCTGCCTTTCTTGATGATAAGAACGATTTTTATTTTAAAGGCCTTTACGATTATCTCGATACAATTTTGAAAAGAGGGGAGAATTTCGATTCTCTTATTACGACTGTAGATACGCGATTGGACAATTATCTCCAAAATGAGAGAGTAGATTACAAGAAACAGGTTGCTATTTTAGAGGATAAATTAAGTCAAACTGAACAATCAGTTAGAGAACTGACAAATGATTATGATGCAATGATTGATGAATTAATTAAAGATAGGGAGCAATTAATGGAGGGTGCGGTTTATGTAATACAGTTGATTAAAGATATCAACATCATACTCTACCGCATCAAAAATAAGCTGTTCTCTACTAAGGATTTGAACCTGGTATCGGGATTTACGTTATATGAAAAGGATGGGGAAATCATGCGACGGATAGAAGATGTCGGTACTACAGGTATTTCTCCAGAAAAGATTCCTTTAGATTCGAACAAATATAGTGAGTGGGGTGTACTTAAGGTTATAAATGATGACCTAAAAACTCCTTTTGTAAATAATCCTTATTCAAACCATTCAATCGTATCCTATCAAATGAAAATGGACTATGGAAAACGATGGGTTTTCAACTTCCATTTTGACAAGAGTGATTTGAAAAGCTATCATCTATTAATAAACGATGATATAATTGAGTCAAGAGAGGTATACAGATTGATTCATGCTCTCTGTTTACTATCACAAGATAGTCAATTATTTCCAAAGGAGGCGGCTAATAAATGAGTGAAAAGAATGGAATAATCGTATTTAAGACTCAATCAGAGATTAATGCCGACCGACGACGGAAGACTGATGAGAAGTTAAAAGCTTTAAGATCACGCGTTGAGGACATTAAACGAGACATCCATAATAATACTAAAGAAAAGTCACCGGTCTAACTGGTGGCTTTTTTAGTCTCTTTTTAAACTATCTAGCAAATCCTTACTTTGTTTCTTTAGCTTTTCTGCCCGGTTTTTAATATCCTTCGTACGCTTTGCTAATCGTTCATCTCTACCATCTAGTTTTAATGATCTTCCCTTTGAGTTTATGTTTATTATGTCACCCATCAGTTATCCCTCCCATTAAATCCATTCATGCCCACTTTTAAATATAAAAACACATATTTATTAAATAAATACTATGAGCAGAAGAAAATAATGTTACAAAATTACTTTGAAAGAAGTTTTATAAAATGTAGCTGATAAATTGGAGAAGCTCGCTAGATATAGAAAGGAAGAACATGAGACCGATTCAGAAGGGAAAGAGTTTCTTGTTAGATGAAGATGAGTGAAAAATGTTGGTGTATAATGAAATTAAGCAAATTTTAACAGGAGGGCAGAAATGGACACTTACTCCAAAGATGATAATGAAGAATTACCATCGTTACTATTAGAGTTTGAAAAATGGATGATTGCAGAGAATAAGTCAGTTAGCACAATCATTTCTTATAAAAGTGTTATAAATCTATTTATTAGGTTTTTACATTCAATAAATGCTCTTGAGAAGGATGTTTCAGAAGAAATAGTTGACGAGTACATAGCACATCAACAGGTTGCGGGACATAGAAAAAGCACTATTGGAAAACATCTTAATGCAATTAATTTGTTCACTGAATTTCGTGGCACTCCGTTGAGAATTAGGCAAAAAGATAAACTTAGTAATCTAGAACAACCAATAGAAGAAAAGGAGGTTACTGTAGTAAGTAATTCCTCACAAAATGAGTTATACAAGTATACTGCGACAAGATGGAATAGGCGTAATTCAACAATAATGTTATTAATACTGGAAACTGGGCTCAAAACTTCTGAAATCATTTCGTTAAATAAAGAAGATATTAAAGTCTCAGAGGAATCCATTTATATTCAAGTTGGGTCAGATGTAAAAAGAAGTTTACCTATCTCATCGAAATTATATACTCACATCCAACACACATTTAAATCTAGGTTTGATTCAAATAGTGCTTTATTTGTAAGTCGAGATGGAGGAAGGATCAACGTTAGATCGATTCAATACCATTGCCAAAAACACTTTGTCTCTCCACAAATACTAAGAGATACATATATTTTCAACCTTATAGAGAATGATACAGATACCTATGTAATCTCACAGTTAGCTGGAACTAGAACTATAGATCATTTGGTTCAAAAGTTTTATAGTGATCAATATCAAATAATTAATCTAGATTTGCAGCCTAGTCTTCGGAAAAAGGAAAAAGCCTATGAATGAACAAAATGATAATAATAAGATATTTAATCACTTTTATGATTCCATAATGTCGTTAGAAGAAGTTAATAAATCTCTAACCGATGATCACAAATCAGTTGAGAAAGTGAGAAAGATCCAACGAGAACTACTCAATTTAGTGATAGAAACTTTAGATCCCGATAATAAATCATTATCTAGTGTCACTCCAACGCTAATGGGTTTGGGTTGCTCTTTCCAGCCGCGTAAACAAATATATAGCACAACTGGATCACGGTTGCCTATAACTGAGCAAAGAGGTAAAAAGTATAGATAGGCCCGGGCTTTGAAGTTTGCATTATAGTATTGGGGAAGGGGAGATTTTGTTGTTTCACATAAAAGTCTAAAATCAAGTTTGTACTTTTATGACAGTCGACGATTTCTCCCATATAAAAAATAACTATTTCAGAACCTTAAATAACTTCATAAAATATGAATTTAGTGAACTTTATTCCACTTTTAATTAGTGTTAAAATCAATTACATACTTGTACTGTTAGCCCAGTGTCCAGCGTGGTAGGTTCAATTCCTGACGGCTTAATGATTGCAATTACGTTATTACTGACAGCAATCCTACTGGAGGTGGTTAACATGACAAATAAAAACATAGTTAACAATGCGATATGCACTGTGATGACCGGCATCTTAGTAAATCTTACAACAGATAAACTAAAAGCGGTGGCTCCAGCGCTGGGCTATCAGTACAACTAAAGTAAGCAAAAGCTCCCTTAAAAGGGAGCTTTTGCTTACTTTAAACATCTCATGTTACTGTTCAATTAGCTGTACAAAGTACAAATGGAACATACACAGCGGGATTTAAATACAACTGATGTTACTGTTAACCGGATGAAAGCAATCATGCTATTGCTACCATACTGCAGTTTAAATACAATTAATGTTACTGTATAACACAAAGAATAGTGGTAAAAAGTATTTTACCATTAAATTATTTTTCTTATACGTTATCTAGAAAATTATCAATTTCTACAGTTGAATTCAAACAAATAAACTGTAAGTCACCTAACTAAGTTCTTCTGATGAATTTTTATCTTTATTCTTTTGAAGGATTCTTCTATTGCCTAAAGCTTTTGCAGCGTTCTTAGCTTTCTCCTGTGTAGAGTGCACATATAATACTGAAGTAGATGTAGAGGAGTGGCCAAGTTGCTCCATTACTAATGACAAGTCTTTACTTTGATCCATAAGATTGGTTGCATATGTGTGACGTAGTTTATGTGGAGACATTTCTGTATGATATGCCTTAGTATATTTCCTCACCAAATCTTGAATAGTACGAACAGATAAGGGGCTAGTTTCTTTTTTATACCTAGTTAAAAATAAATACTCATGGGCCTCATCTGTACCGCCATAACGAGCGGTTCGAACTGCAAGATACTCCTCAAGATCCCCAAATACTTGTGGTACAACATGAACACTATCCATTTTATTACCCTTACGAATTACTGAAATGCTACCATTTTTGTAATGCAAATCCCTTAGCCGAATATCAGCAAGTTCGTTTACTCGAATACCGCTCCCCAAAAATAAAGATAGTATAGCAAAATCACGTTCTTTATCTCTCAAAAAATAAGCTTTTTTTCTATCACTTAATGTGTTTTCATACATGTGTCGAACAAACTCAAGAAAATGAACGTCATCGTCTTCATGGAAAGTAACATCAGCTAGTTTTCTACTCCGCTCTCCGAGCGTTTCTTTAGGCTTAATTACGGATATCTTCTGCATAACGTTCCGATGGAACAGAGGTTCACCATCTGCAGTCTCTGTTTGAGTAGTTAAATACTTGAACAGGGAACGAAGAGCGGATTTTTTTCTGTTAACAGATGTGCGTTCACGCTTTTTAGATTCGTATTTAGATATCTTTATTTCTTCATTAGCAATTTGATTAAAATAAGCACGAACAGCATCTAAGGGAAGGGTGGCTAAAACGTCATGAGGTATGTTTTTAACAGCTCCTTCTTGCGCTAATCCTTGTTGTTGTAACCATTCCAAGAAGTTTTTTATATCAATTACATAGTTCAATATAGTTGATGAAGATCTTTCGTTCTCTTCCAGAGAAAGAATGTAATCTCTTACGTATTCAGGGAGGGAGGGGAGGATTGCTTCGTATTTTCTTTTATGATTGATGTGTTGTCTAGAAGTTGCCATTTTTTATGTTCCTCCAATCATCCTATTGTCGATTTTTGTCGAATTTCGTGTATAATACAATTTATACCCATAATTAACATAATATTATTATTATAAATTAATACAATAAAACAGTCTTCGTATACTCCATAAAATCAATTAGATGATCCTCGAGAATCTTCTGCAAGATAACTACGTTTACTTCCTGATAATCATGAACAGCAATGTTTCTGAACCCTACCATTGCTTTCATTTTTTGGCTAAGAGACGAGGAGAGGACCTCTTCATTTTCAAGAAAGGTAAAGGCGTCACGGCTATTTTGAGGAAGTCCTAGCTTTCTTTCAGCAACAATATGCATAGCTAAATCGATACTAGCTTCACAAGCCCTTTGAAGATTAAGGATAATTGAATCTTGTTTCGTAAAGTTGCTCAGATTAGCTGGATTATCAGCATATTCTTCTTTAACTCTACGCACACAACGTTCAATAATACTAATTTTGTTTAAAATAATGTCATTCTTCATTAAATACCGTCCCACTTTCCTCGATGTCATCGATGATCAGTTTCCGTTCTTCACCTAGTTTTGCATACATTTTTAATACCCTCATCTCATAATTCATGCGGGCCTGCTCATCTGTACAATAGATGATTTTCCCAGTGGCTACGATTTGCCCTTGAAAGACGGTCGATGCTTTTCTCAAATCGACCAAGTCTATATCTCGATTTAGTTTTGTAGCCAGTTGTTGGGCAATCATAAAAACTTCATATTCATCTAAATTGGCACTTGTGAGAAATGCTATATCTAAATCACTTTTCGCATGAGCAGTTCCTTTAGCAGTTGACCCGAAGAGATATATTAATTGAGGCGATACAGTATCTCTTAACAATTTCACGGTTTCTGTTAACAATTTTTTCTCCAATGGAAATACCTCCATTAATTGGTTAAGTATATTATAGCAAACATTTGTTTTGTTTTCTATAATTATTCATAAAACAGATATTATACACGAAGTTAGTTTAGGGAGTATTTTCCTCTACTCTTTTTCTGAACAAGAAAATATCCTTCACTGAGTCTTTTTTACCACCTGCTACTACTGCTGCAGCTATTGGATGGTCACTCAACTTTTCTACAGCTACTGCAACGGTAAGAAGTTTTTCAGTAATTGTGTTTCCAAAAGGGACTACTTCCGTTAGTGTTGGATCTCCTTTCGATAAAGTCCCAGTTTTATCAAAAGCATCGGTAGTAAGTTCCCATAAGTTTTCCAAAGGACTTCCTCCTTTTATTAAAACCCCTGCCCGTGCACTCTTGCTATGCCACTTAATACAGCACTTGGAGTAGAAATTGCGAGAGCACATGGACTTGCAGTAACCAAAACTGCCATAGCTCTTAAAAACTATTGCAAAAATTTTCATCTATTACCAATAAAGCAAAGATTAATAGCACTACTAGAGGCAAAACAGAGGGCACAAAATACTCCTCAAACCGGTCAGTAAAATGTTGGATTGGAGACTTTTGTTTCTCTGTTTCATTCACTAACTTGATCAAACGAGCTAATGTAGAAATTTTGGTTTTTTATCACTTTTACTTCCAGCACACCAGTGCCATTAATTATAAGAAAATACTCTATTTTCCAATGATGGTAGGCTTTCCCCTTTATGGAAATTAGAACACTCTCACCAGTTATTGGAGACTGATTTACGCTACTAGTCCCCATTACTCCGTCAGCTAAAATTTTACTGTTGGGCTTGACAATGATAATATCGCCTAGTTTCAATTCTACAACAGCAAAATCTTGTAATTCATAATCTTTCGTACAGTTGCAATCTTTGGAGCAATATCAGCAAAAATTTTGAAGCGTTGTCTGCCTATACGGTCGTTGGGAAACAAAACTCCCACTTGGCAATTAGTTTATGAATTTAAATATTGCATACAGAAATTCAAATTCTTCTAATAGAAGTATAAAAGTAACAATTGAAAGTCCAATAATAACTAAGTCCATTAACTAAACAATCCTTTGGGTATAGCATTTTGTATTAAGCAAAAAAGAAAGAGAATGAGTACACTTCACTCATTCTCTTTCTTTTGGAGCCATCTTTTCAATTGTTGGTTCCTTAAACCCATACCAAGAATATTCAACACCGTATATGCCACCTTTTTGCACAAGATTCCATGTCGTCTTGTCCTTCATTAACAGCTTTTTTGCTTCCTCTTTACCTTTGGGCTGAACAAACACATAGAATTTATTATCGATATTTTCCTTTTTTATTACTTCACCTCGCTCAATACTTTCTTCATATATATACGAGTATCTACCGATTGCTAAAACACAAATAAGAACCAGGATACTTACTAATACGATATTAAACAGTTTCTTTTTACTCATAGTCCCTCCAGTAAGTTATTTGCAGTTTATTTATAATTTATCATACACCTAATCCCAATCAGATTATTCTAGAATTACTCTAAAACAAAAGCCAACAACTATATGACGAAATAAAAACTAAAAGCCCTCTCCAACCCTATCCTTATTATTTGTATACCTTAATTTATGCTTACGAAAGTACATAAACTAGAGTCTACAAAACATTAATCAGATTAGGTCAAAAATCAAAGAGTGTTTGGGATAGGTAGTGTAACATTTTAATAGCAATCATTGCGACTATATATTACTACTTCAATTTACAACCTCTCTAAAATAGTTTATAAGATGCAAGCTTGAATCTTATTAGCTCACAAATAGTGAAGTAGTGATTATTGAAGAGATTAAGAAAATAAAGGGATGCTCGGAGGCATCCCTTTATTGCAAGTTAATTACCACTTATCATAAATTATCTTCAATCAATGAAGAGAATATATTTATAATATTGGTACGTTGAGTTTCCACGACGCATATTTTTCCGCTAGTAACATCCTTAAATATAAATAGTCTTTAATGCATACCGTTTAACACCCAAACAGTACCAATAACAATGACTATTGCAATAAAGGCAGCAGAAAGCATTTTGCCAACTTGCCAGATACCATTCTCACCTTCAGCAACATGCATAAACATAAATAATTGAATACCTGCTTGAATAAACGCTAGTCCAAATACAAGAATAATAACCGTATTTAACGCTAGATTTGTATAAAGTCCTAACCCAACTGCCAAAAAGGTTAAAGCAATAGACATAACGAAACCAATTACATGTGACCACGGAAAGTGTTTATGATCTACAGTTTTATTTGCCATTATTCCACCAACCCTAATAAGTAAACACCTGTAAAAACAAAAATCCATACAAAGTCTAAAAAGTGCCAGTATAAACTGGAAATGAAAACTTTCTTAGCAGTGTCAGGTGTTAAACCTCTTCTCAATACTTGAATAATAATTAGTGTCATCCATCCAATACCAAGTGTTACATGAAGTCCGTGTGTACCAGTCAAAACAAAGAAGGATGACCAAAATGCATTTGTTCCAAGATTGGCTCCTTCATTAACTAAGTGAATAAATTCATTGACCTCCATGTATAAAAAACCTAAGCCAAATAGTAAAGTGATGACCAACCACACAATCATTGATTTAACATTGTTTCTTCTCATTTCATGAATCGCCAATCCACAAGTGAAACTACTTGTTAACAATATGAGTGTCATAGTCATTGTGCCTTTTATATCAAAAACTTCACTAGGGAGTGGACCTCCCCCCGTACTATCGACAAGAGCAAAGTATGCTGCAAATATTGTTGCGAACAATGCCATTTCTGCGCCCAAGAAAATCCAGAATCCAAATATATTCAACCTACCTGTTTCAGACTGATATTCCAGGGGCGTGTCAGGACTTGCATCATTGTTTACATGAGCCATTACTCACGCCTCCTCATGGAACGACTGTTCCGTTTTTTTTATTTCTTCTACAGTTACATGGAACCCTTCATCCTCTTTATGTGAACGAAGTGAGCGAAATACCATACATGCAATTATACCTAAACCACCTAGTATAGCCATCCACCAAAGGTCAAAAACTAATCCAAAGCCCGCCACGAACATTAGGGCTGACATTATAAAAGGTGTCCCAGCGTTACTTGGCATATGAATTTCTTTATATTGAACCTTTTCTTTTTTATCGGTTTCTTGTTTAGAGAACCAAAATGTATCAAGGCTTTTAACCTCAGGAATAACCGCGAAGTTATAATGAGGCGGTATTGCAGTTGTAGTTGCCCATTCTAATGTACGACCGTCCCATGAATCTCCCGTTGTTTCTCTTTTAGCGTAACGGAAGCTGAAGTATATGTTATATACAATAAACACAAAACCAATACCCATACCTAGAGCACCGATGGAAGATATGACATTTAATACAGTCCAACCATCTTCTGGAACATAGGTATAGACCCGTCTAGGCATACCTGAAAAGCCTAATAAGAACTGCGGCAAGAAGCAGACATTAAAACCAACAGCAAAAAACCAGAAAGCCCACTTCCCAAGTCGTTCGTTCAATTTATGACCAAACATTTTCGGATACCAGTATACAAGGCCAGAGAAGCAAGCAAACACAACCCCTGCAATTAACGTATAGTGGAAATGAGCAACTAAAAAGTACGAGTTATGATATTGGAAGTCGGCTGCTGCCATACCAAGCATAACACCTGTTACTCCTCCAATTACAAATGTTGGGATAAATGCTACTGCCCACAGCATTGCTGTGGTATATTGAATTCTACTCTTGTAAAGAGTACCAAGCCAGTTAAAGATTTTTATCCCTGTTGGAATGGCAATTGCCATCGTTGTAATTGAAAATATGTTATTAATGGCTGCACTTCCTCCCATTGTAAAGAAATGGTGCACCCAAACAAGAAAACTTAAGAGTGAAATGCCTACGAGTGAAATGATCATAGATTTATAGCCAAACAGTGTTTTTCTTGCAAACGTTGAAATAACTTCAGAGAATATACCGAATGCGGGTAAAACGACGATATAGACTTCAGGGTGGCCCCACATCCAGAATAAGTTTGACCAAAGCATAGTATTACCGCCACCCGTTAACGTAAAGAAGTGCGTTCCAAATGAACGGTCAAAAGTCATTAACGCTAGCGTGACAGTAAGAATTGGAAACGCAAATACAATTATAAAAGCAGTAACAAGGGTCGTCCAGGTGAACATTGGCATTCGCAGTAGTGTCATACCTGGAGCTCGCATTTTTATAATTGTTACAATTAGATTAATACCCGTTAGAAGAGTACCAATACCTGAGATTTGTAAACCAAGCAAATAATAGTTTATGCCTGGTCCAGGGCTCCCTTCAATAGCTAAAGGCGCATAATTTGTCCAACCTGCATCTGGTGAACCTCCAAATACAAACGATATGTTAAATAAAATAGCTCCAAACATAAATGACCAAAAACTTAGTGAGTTTAAGTATGGAAATGCAACATCCCTTGCACCTATTTGTAATGGAACAACCACATTCATTAATCCTATTAAGAACGGCATTGCCATGAATATAATCATGATTGTACCGTGTGTAGTGAAAATTTCATTATATTTATCTGAGGTCAAGAACGCATTATTGGGCACTGTTAATTGTGCTCTCATTAGTAAAGCATCCACGCCGCCTCGAAAAAGCATTACCAAGGCAGCAAGTATATACATGATCCCTATTTTTTTGTGATCAACAGTAGTAATCCATTCAGACCACAGCCATTTCCATTTTTTAAAGTAAGTAAGAACAAAAACAATTCCTATTACCGTTAATAGAATAGAAATGTTGGCTCCAAGAATCAATGGATCATCAAGGATTAAATTATCTTTTATAAAATCAATCATTCAGTGTTCCTCCCTTCTTAATGGTTAGAGTGACTTTCATTAGAATCTGTCTCATCAATTTTTCCATCTTCGTTTCCTTCTGATTTTTCTCTAATCCCGTATTTTTCACGAATTTCCATTGCGTATGCAGGATTTTTTCCATGATCTACGATATTTAAGTGCGTTGACGAAAATGTCATTTTATCAACGGTTTCAGGCAACATTAATTTCTCATATGTGTCTTTAGTTAATTTAGGTTCATTTTCTTGTGTTTCTTCCACCCAATTTCGATAGTCTTCTTCTTCTAAAGCAACAAAATCAAACTCCTGATGTGCCATGCCTTCCCCGGTAAAGTTGGAGTTTCTTCCTTCATATACTCCTGGCTCATCCGCTTGTAAATATAAATCATTAACCATTCCAGGCATACCGTATATCTGACCACCTATTTGCGGAACCCAAAAGGAAGCCATAGAATCTGCAGCAGTTACTTTAAAAAGAATGGGGTGATCTTCTGGAACGTTGACGTAGTTGACTGTTTCAATATTTTCCTCTGGATAACTAAAAATCCACTTCCAATCTACAGCAGTAGCCTGGATGACAATAGGCTCTTTATCAGCAGTTGACTCGGGTTGTTCTTTCAGTTCATAGAGCGCTATCGCATTTGGAACTGCTAAGGCAACTACGATAATTACAGGAATAATCGTCCAAATAATTTCCAACTTCACGCTACCATGCATATCAGGTTTGTAATCTTTATCATTAAATCCCTTGCGATCACGGTATTTTACAAGAATAAATGTAAAAACGACGAAAACAACGACAACGATACCCAGCATAAAGTAAATTGAAAGCATAATAAGATCACGTTGTGTTGCAGCAACTGGTCCTTTAGGATCTAATACAATAAGATCACTACATCCACTTAATACAAGTAAAAATAACCCTGCAACTATTGGCAGGAATGGTTTAATTTTTTTGAACATTTTTGTTCACCTTCCTTTCTTAACATAGCAATCTGAATAGTAAGTTAAAACTAATCATGAGCTAAATAACTCCTTACCATATACTATCAAAATCCACCAAAAACAAAACAATATTAATCTAGAAACCATCGCTAATTTGCATGTTTTCGAAAAATAGACGAATTTCCATCACATTTTAGTAACAAAATTGGGCAATATTTATTATTCTGGTAAAATCAAATATTCAATATTGCGACTGTGATTTTCAAACATCATTTCAAAACCATTTTAGAAAAGAACGATTATTTAAATTAGGAGTGTATATTAATAGTTCATTAAAATAAAATCGATGTAATTAAAAGAAAATTCTGTTGGTTTACCACTACCATTTCTGAGAGTATTACTCAGTAAATAATATTTCAAAGTTTAGTAGAGGAGTATGAATTATGAAAACAGTTACTACGCATTTGTTGCATTGTTTTTCAATTTTTGTTGAATTTATGAATTAAGCAGAAAATGTGTTCAATTATACAATATCTGGACAAGGATGGACTTGGGGCAAAAGAATCTCCCAAAAAAATACCCAAATCCATTTTGGTTTTAATTTTAAACACCTGACCATGTAAAACGGCATCCCCGCACTTGGAAGAAAATGGGGTATTATAAACTTACTGAAGAATGATGGGATCGGCATTACTTGCAAAGAAAATAGCAGACTTATAATCACCCTTTATTTCCATTGGTTTTTCATCTTTCACTCAGTATTTAAAAAAGACCCATTCTCATTGACTATGTTTTTCCAATCAAAAAATGAATCAAGAGGGTCATCCTCTTGATTCATTAATAGAAACATTTCCCTAACCGGAGCCAGTTTCTTGCTTTCTATCCCCCCCATTGCTCTAGCCAATTGTGCTATTCCATAGGTTACTCCGAGTGCGATCATTGTCGGAATGATGAAAGCGATGAATGTCCATTTGTAACTTTTTGTTTCCTTATAGATAATATTAATGAGCGTTGTGCTACATGGATAATGAAGAAGAGAGAACAACATCATGTTTAATGTCATTAACCAGGTCCAGCCTTGATCAAGGAAAATGTTTTTAAGTCATTAAAATTTTAAACTTCGAGCATTGATCCTGTTGATAAATATCCCATTAAGAGAATTGGAAGTTAATTCCAGAATAAAGGCTAGTAGGATATAGCCATCCATCCCAATTTGTTATGCGAATGGATCAAGAAAATTCACTCCATGAGCAAAAATACTCGTATCCCAGATATAAATATTCGAAAACACCCATATTAAAATTCCAGCCGGCGCTGCAATCTTAACCGCCCTCACAAGAACTGCATAGGATTTATTGAGTGAAGAGCGAATCACCGTAGCGAGAAATTTAGGGCGACGGTAAGGTGGTAATTCTAAAGTATAGTAAGTAGGAACACCTATTAACATTTTTGGGAAAAACCCATGAAACGACGAAAATATCCCAAATGAATGTCAATGCTTTCTTTTGAAAAGCACCACGATTCGATAAAGTAAACTTTTCAACAAAGGTTTTGCTTTATCCTCCTAAGATGGTTAGTTGTACCATCGGACCTTTAGGTAGGATGTATTAGACCTTTGAGTGAATGAAGGTAGTGTTATGATGTAGAAAAAAACGGTACCTGCCTCTAAGTGTGATTACATGGTATCACGCCAGGGTCAGGCACCGTTATTGTTCAATTTGTGCATGGTGAATATACAAAAATTTTATATGTAATCCATATTTCGAAAATGTTTAGAATTCTTCTAAGCATTTTTTGTAGGAATTTGAAAGTTGTCCATCAAAGAGATTCATAATGAAACCGAGCTGATTCTTATGACAAATACAATGCAAGGTGTTCCTTATTTTCTGTTGTATCTGCACCGGTGAAAAGACTATTGATCGATTACCTGACAGTGTATTAGCAAAGGAAGGGAACGAAGAAAGAACACGGCAGGTTAACTAGTTTTGAATGACTGAATTATGAAACTTGGTCTTGGAATTTCCAAATATTTATATGATTTTCTTATCTTGGCAATCTGCACAGACACCTTGTATCTTCATACTAACACTTAAAGAAGTAAAGCCTGCAATTATATTGGAAAAATGAGTGTTTATATCAGTTCCTTCTTCGTTTAAGTCTAAAGCCAACCCACATTTAATGCAGATTAATTCATAACTATAAACAGGCAAAGTTAATATTTCATATTTGGGGTATTTATTGTTAAGTTTTATCTTTTTAATAAGTCTAAGTTTATTTAACATTTCTAAATTATTTTCTATTGTTGTTTTGGTTATATTAGGGAAATCAGATTTGATCTTTCGAAATAGTTCATCTGCACTAATCGGTGCGTCTATACTTAAAAAGCACTTTAAAATTGCGGTCCGTTGAGGTGTTATTTTTATCTTGTTATTTATTAACTTGTCTGCATAAAATAATAGCTCATTATCATTCATTTTATTTCCACTCCTGAAATTAATCCAACTTAAATTATTTAAATTTTCCTTTGTAGTGTGTACATAATAATATTATATATTTTATGTATTTACATAACCAAGATTAAAGACTCAGTCTATATAATAATTATGGTTTTGGGGTGGGAATCCTGTGTGAAATTTTGGATGGAAATGAACAAAGCCAACAACATTATTAAACAAAAATTAAAGAGGGTTTTTAAAAGTAGAACATTTAAAACCTAATATAATAAAGAGGGCAAACACGCAATAAATGGGAATGTACCGTTTTATGGTTGGGGTTAATATTTTCAGGGAGGTGTTCAACTGAATAAAACTTCACTTCTGAGACTTCATCTTGATCTAAATTGAAATTTTCAGCCTCGTGTGTTGCCGAATAGACTGCTATGACGCTATATACCTCATCTCCGTTTGGATACTGGTAATAGAATTCTGCTCCAGAAAAAAGGGATATAAAAGAAATAGATTCTAGCGTCATGCCCAATTCCTCAAAGGTCTCTCGATGTACAGTTTCTTCAAAGGTTTCACCCGGCTCCATAAACCCTCCTGTTAACCCCCATAATCCGTTATCTACACGTTTTTGAAGGAGAAGATTGTCTTTCTTTTCATCAAAAAGCAAGACTGCCACACCGGTAAGAATAATTGGGCGCGGTCCAACTAGTGCTCTTATTTCTTTTATATAATCCCTAGTTACCCCCTAATTAACAATCGTCCATTATACAAGGCTCGTCATGATAATCAACTTGAATAGTTAAATGTTCTAAATTTAACTCATCCACTAGATCTTGTATTTGTCTCTTAATGTTGATTATTTCTCTCTTATCAAGTGATTCTTCAACAACGATATGTGTACTTAATGCATGTTGTTCACCATCAAGTGACCAGATATGTGTATGATGTGTAGAAACAATACCAGGAAGAGACTCAATTTTCTGCTTCACTTCTTCAAAGTCCACTCCTTCAGGTACAGCCTCTAGAAAAATCATTAACGTTTTCTTTAAGTTCTTTATTACATTATAAAGCACGTAGACCGTGATCATGATAGAAAGAATAGGATCTAGTATAGGAATATCTTTGAACATAAGAACGATACTCACGATAAATACCGCTACCCATCCAAGTACATCCTCAAGTAGATGCCATGTAACAACCTTTTCGTTCATAGACTTTCCCTGCCGAAGTTTGAAAACAGCTGCACCATTCACAGCAATTCCTAGTATAGCAAGAAGCAACATGCCACCCGCCTCAACTGGTTCAGGATCCAGTAGACGCGGGACTGCTTGCGTCAATATAAAAAGCGATCCTGCTATTAAAATAACACTATTGATCAGAGCTCCGAGTAATGAGAACCTTCTATACCCAAAGCTAAATGTTTGATTACTACCTTTATTATTCGACTTCTTTTGTAAGTACCATGATATTCCAAGCGAAAGTGAATCCCCTAAATCATGAAGTGCATCTGATAAGATCGCCATACTATTTGTGAGAAGTCCACCAATTATCTCAATAATTGTGAAACCAAAATTTAGGAAAAAGGCAGTTTTGATATTTTTTACTGAATGATGATGGTGATGTCCCATCTTATCCCTCGATTCATTAAGATTCGACGTATTTCTAGTCTTTGTAATTATACCTTAGTAGGAGTTTTTTATAACATAAAAAAAGCCTCTTCTCTTGAAAAGACTTTTCATACTTTACCAAATGCCCAGATCCAGTAGGCCACTCCCGAAACTGCACCTATTATTAGTAATATGATAAGTAGTCGAATGTTTTTACTTCTCACGTTCAGGCATCTCCTTTTGATTCTTTCGTTCGGCTTTTTTTTCTTTTCGTTTCAACATATAAAGAAAGAAGCCAAACAATCCAAAAACCACAAAGAAGAGAACCGTCGACATGACAACTAGAATTGAGCCAATGTCCATAGCCTCTCCACCTTCCTGCATAGTAATCTTATCTAACTATACGACAAATAAATAGAAAATGCCCCAAGTACTACCATCGTTATAAAGGGCAGAATAAAAGCAAAGAAAATAACAGCAGACTCTGTTTTGTGCTGTCTAATTTTATTTAACATCATTATTCCCCTCTCGAACATACTAATCACATTATAACTGTGCTCATATGTGCTCGATGCGCGATTTATTGAACGTTTCCTTACTATTTTAACATCTTCTATTTAATCATGGCAGGCATGATTAATCGCTTGACTCAAGAGCGCCATTACGTGTTTATCATCTGGAGAATAATAAATACTTGTGCCTTCTCTACGAAATTTCACAAGCCTTAAATTCTTCAAAAACCTCAATTGGTGCGAAACGGTAGATTGAGACAAATGTAAGCCTTCTGCTATTTCACTAACAGAGCATTCATGATCTGCAAGAAGGTTCAATATCCGAATTCTCGTGGGATCTCCTAGAGCCTTAAATGTTTGAGAAACGATAAATAACGTCTCCTCATCGAGGTCTCCATTCTCAACCATCGTATCCCGTTCATAATTGTCCATATATTCTCCTCCAAACCTTTATATGAATATACGTTCATATAACATCCTTTAGTTATTTTATGTGATACGTAATTCTTCTGTCAAATGGAAGTAAGTCTGTCACGGTTCCTTCACACATTCTTTCTACCTCATGTTGTACTTCGTCGTCTTTCTCTCTTTCTCTGCGTGCCCATATAAATATCATCAAAATAGAATCTATATAAGATTTTATTCACGTTCTCCTTCCCCTCTACTTTCTCATATATTTATTGTCAGTACATAAGTAAATTCAGCCAATAATGCCCCCTATAAAAATGCGCATCCAAGCTATTAACAAGGATGCGCAAAGATATACATGCTGATGTGTTATTATGTTGTTTTTAAAACTTTCTTTGTTTCTAGTATGGTTTTATTTTTAACAAACAAACTTATTTAAGGTAAATATGAAAGGGGATTTACAGCATTTGATTTCTCAGAATTCCACGCCCCCTTATGAAGCTCAAAATGAAGATGTTGACCAAATGAACGACCGGTATTCCCCATATTTCCTAATTTTTTCCCTTTGGAAACTTCTTCCCCCGTTTTAACCGTTCGGTTTCTCATATGAGCATAAACTGTAGTATAGGTTTGACCATTTTGCTTGTGTGTTAAAAATACGACATTTCCATAGGTTGATGAATAATATGATTTAAGCACAGTCCCTGAAGCAGCAGCTTTAATTGGAACAACCCCTCCTTTAGCTATATCTAATCCCTCATGATATCCGCTTGAACGATTACCAAATGAGGATGTCACAGTGGCAGACGCTGGCCAACTGAAACCACTAGAAGTACTAGACTTATTCATTTTATCTTTAGGATTGAGAGATTCTTTTTTTGCATGTTTGGATTCTTTCTCTTTTTGTTCCTCAGCTTTTCGTTTTATTTCTTTTTTAATCGCAATTTTTTGTGCTTCCAATAAATCGTTTGATTCTTCTATATCTTTCAGACTTGTCTCTAACTGTCCTTCTTTTTCTTTGTACTTACTCATTACTTTTCGTTTTTCTTCTTTTTTATCTTCAAGTTCACCTTTTAAAGCTTTAAGTTTATTTAAATCGTCCTCTAACGTTGAAAGAGCTTGTTCAAGAGAATCTGATTTTTTTTCAACCATGAGTTTATCCTTTTTTTGTTCATTCAACAGTTCTGTATCTTTTTCAATGATTGTATTCAGCGCACTAACTCTTTGAATAAAATCAGCAAAACTCTTAGATCCGACCATTACTTCCAGATATTCTACACTTCCTCCACTTTGTTGAATAGACCGAACTCGTTCTTTCAATATTTCATCTCTTTCTTCTATACGTTTTTTTATTTGTTCGATTTCCCCTTTTAATTCATTGATTTTTTCTTGAGTACTTGCTACTTCCTCTTTTATTTTAGTAGTTTTTTGGCTATTTTCTAAAATGGTCCTATCCAGTGCTTCAATTTCGTTTTCAATTTCGTTTTGCTTAGCTGTTAATTTCTCTTTTTCTTTCTCCACTTTCTTTTTTTTACTTAAATTTTCAGATTCTTCTTTTTCAATGTTGTCAACTTTTTTTTCTAACGAATTGGCTAGTGAAGTATTTGGAAAAGAGTATGTAAAAATCAGACTCGTAGTTAAAATTAACAAACACCATGCAGAATATTTTTTCAAGTTTTTTCCTCCTAAATGAATATATGAACATGTAATCATCTATCGAAAAGCAATTGCCTTAATACATTCCACAGTATAACAAGAAACTTTTCGACAAATAAACCTAATTTTCTTTACAAATCTGTTTCAATTAAATTACACCCTGACACAAATTAAGATATGTAAGATGTTCAAAGTTTTGTCATGAATGTTTACGTTTATATATGATAATGTGTTCATATATTCCTTTTTAAGTTTAAGATATTGAGGATCCCTATCATAATGTTTGAGTAAAGTTAATATAATACCTTCCTTTTAGCTAAAAAAGGCAAGCATAACCAAGAAATAGATATAAGGAGGATTTTTGTGTATTATGATGCCCTTGTAATAGGTGGAGGTCAAGCAGGGTTAGCGATGGGGTACTGGCTAAAACAAAGTACCCTTTCTTATTTAATTGTAGATAAACAAGAAAACGTTGGAGATACCTGGGCGAATCGTTACGATTCATTAGTGCTCTTTACACCAAGACAATATAATCAGTTGCCTGGCTTATCATTTCCCGGACAACAAAAGTTCTACCCTTCAAAAGATGATGTAGCGTCTTATTTACAACAATATGCACGTACCTTTGATCTCCCCATCCAGAATCAAACTTGTGTTCAAAACGTATCGAAAATAGATGGTATTTTTTTCGTTGAAACGGACCAAGGTCTCTTTTCATGTCAGAATCTTATCATCGCAACCGGGCCTTTCCAGAAACCGAAAATTCCAGAATTCTCGAATTCTATTTCGAACAATATAGTTCAACTCCATTCTTCTGAGTACAAAAATAGAACTCAACTGCAAGATGGAAATGTACTAGTTGTTGGTGGCGGCAATTCAGGAGCCCAAATTACTAGTGAGATAGCTAGAGAAAGCACCGTTCACTTATCAATAAGTGAGGGACTAAATTTTTTGCCATTGTCAGTAGGAAAAAAGAGTATTTTTTGGTGGCTTGATAAAATAGGCATTCTAAAGGCAACCAAAAATTCATGCGTAGGAAAATTTCTTCAAGAAAGAGAGGATCCTATTTTTGGCTATACTCTTAAAGATTATATACGGAATGAAATTGTTAAAATTCATCCAAGATTAATAAAAGTATCTCAAAATCAATGCTTTTTCGAGGATAAATCAACTTTGTTTGCAAAAAACATCATATGGGCAACAGGTTTTAGGACTGACTATTCTTGGATAAATATAAAAAGTGCCTTTGATAAAAATGGTTTTCCCATTCATAATAGGGGCATTTCACCGGTTAAAGGACTATACTTTTTGGGTTTGCCCTGGCAATACAGACGCGGCTCCTCCCTATTACAAGGTGTCGGAGCGGATGCAAACTTTCTCTTTGAGCATCTAAAGAAAAATTCTTAGATTCTTATCACCATGTAATCTCCATTTGTTAATTTAACAACGTCAGCCTTTAGACCTTTCGCGATATCTCGCATCATTACGGTTAGTTCTTTTTCGTTTTCAGAATAAAGGCAGAGATTTCCTCATGAAAGAATTCGTTCTTTAATAGTAGAGAGGTAAGCTAATGTTTCATAGGATGGCTTCATAGATGATTCGCGTCCCATTTATACATCCCCTTTCAGTTTACTTTTCATTACTGTATGCGATTTTTTGGCACTTTCTAAGAGGGGGCACTTTTCCACTGGTTCTATGAAAGCCTTAATATCAGGTATTAAAGGAACTAATGCGATAATAACTCTCCCCTTCTCATAATCTTTACGAGTAAAATGATACCGTAAATACCTAATGCTCTTGTAGCTTCGAATAACGCAGCTCTTCGTTGGCCGAAATTATCGAGCAAATTCGAAAGTGTTCTTCATTCGGATGAATGACAACAGCTATACATTCATTTTTTACAAGGGTTTCAGCGTTCTCTGTTCCTAACAAGTTGCTGACATAAATGCCATCAACAAACAATTCTGACCCCCTTTACTTCGACATTACCTGGCTTTACAGAAGCGATGTCACCAATGGTCTTCCCTTTTGAAAATCGAATGAGCAAATACAGCACGGAAAATCTCTCAATCATGCTTATACAGAAAGCGTTAGGAAGGTAACTGCTACATAGTTTTTACTTAGAAGGGCTAGTAAAGCGACTGCTCCAAGAGCTGAAGCAATGAATCCCGTTACAAGATGAATCATATACTCATTCGGATAACTAGGGTACTGTCGGTAGTCTTCTTTTAATGTCACAAACCGGGAAACAAAGCCAGTTAAGATCGCTACAAGAATAACTGTCAGATCACTTAAATTCAACAAACTTCCACCATTTATGAAACGGATCACTTCCTGTACTACTTAGGCATTCTTCTAGGTTCAGATGAGAAATGGAATGGCTTCCTTCTTGGCACAGTTGTTGGTTCATTTAGTTTTGTAGCACTGTATGAAATATTATGGAAAGTAAAAGGAAGAATCGCTACGGGAGATTTTCTCTTTTATACTAGTGTAGGTTTTGTTATTATTGAATACTTGCTTTTGTTTGGATTTCTTTGACATCCTGGGTAAATATCCTGTAGAATTATACATAATATATGAACACATGTTCATATATTATGTATAATAAACGAAATGAAGTTGAACGTATTGGTAAACGATGAACACCTTAATAGTACTACAATAGAAGACGACCTTGATGAAGAAACATTATTTATTGTTTCTCAGACATTCAAAGCTTTATCCGATCCCACACGGATTCGGATTCTCCATTTATTATCGCGAAAAGAATGCTCAGTAAGCGAAATAGCAGAAGAATTATCACTGTTACAATCAACAGCTTCGCATCAATTGCGATTTTAAAAAAACCTACGTTTGGTCAAATCTCGCAGAGCAGGAGCATCAATTTATTATTCCCCTGAAGATCAACATGTTTTTTCTTTACTAAAACAATCCATTGATCATGCGCTACATGATTAAGAAGTAGAAAAAGGAGTGGACATTAATGAAAGAATATCGCATAAAAGGACTTTCATGTCCGAACTGTTCCCTGGAATTGGAACAACAAATTAAACAACTAGAAAACGGTGATTCAGCTTCAATCAGCTACAATTCTGGCAAACTGAAAGTTGATGAAAAGGTTAATATAGAACAAGTGGAAAATATTCTTGCATCTGATAACGCCTCTATTATGAAAGAAAGTCACGGTCACGATCACGGCCATGATCATGATCATGATCACGGAAACCAGAAAACTTTGATTCTATTACTTTCTATCTCATCAGCCATTTTCTTAGTTACTCTCTTTATGGAAAATCAAGTGAACACTTCTCTTGTAATCTTCTATCTATTAGCGATGGCATTAAGTGGTTACCAAACATTTCTAAAAGGACTCAAAAATCTATTCCGTTTAAAATTTAACATCGAAACATTAATGACAATTGCATTGATCGGGGCAGTTTCGATTGGAGAATGGAAAGAAGGAACTCTTGTCGCCATCTTGTTCGGGTTAAATGAACTACTTGAAGGTTATGGAATGGAAAAAGCAAGAAAATCAATGGAAAAATTATTGGATATCGCACCAAAAGAAGCCACTATTATTCAGGATGGAATGGAACAAGTCGTTTCGATCCAAAGCCTAAAGGTGAACGATATTGTTTTAGTCAGATCGGGTGAAAAAATACCGTCAGATGGAATGATTGTATCTGGTAATAGCTCCGTAAATGAATCGGCCATTACCGGTGAATCTATGCCTGTTGAAAAGTCATCTGGTGAAGAGGTTTTTGGTGGTAGTATTAACAATGAAGGTGTCTTAAAAGTACAAATCACGAAAGCCTATGAAGATTCTTCACTAGCAAAAATTCTCCACCTTGTGGAAGAAGCTCAAGATACCAAAACTCCTACTGAGCTCTTCATCAATCGATTTTCAAAATATTACACACCTTCCATCATGATTATTTCAGGTATTGTAATGGTTGTGCCCCCATTATTATCTGGAGGAAGTTGGGGAGAGTGGTTCTATCAGGGGTTAGCTGTTCTCATCGTAGGCTGTCCATGTGCCCTGATTCTTTCTTCTCCCATTGCAAATATTTCAGGAATCACATCAAATGCACGGAACGGTATCCTGGTAAAAGGGTCTGTGTTTCTAGAGCAATTAGGTAAAATTGATACCCTGGCTTTTGATAAAACAGGAACACTCACCAAAGGCCAACCTTATGTTCAGGAGTACGAAGCGTTTGATCAGAAAAGCTTTTTCACAGTAGCTGCAGCCATTGAGAAGTCCTCTTCTCACCCACTAGCAAAAGCCGTTATGAAAAAAATTGAAGAATATTCAATTGATCATAAAGAAGCAGATGAAATTGAAACAGTCTCAGGGCAAGGCATTATTGCTCAAGTGGATGGTCAAAAGTACTGGGTTGGCAATGAAAAAAATATAGAACACCTTACAATACCAGTCCAAATTCAACACAAAATAATCTCAATGAAAAAAGAGGGATTGACGCTGGTAATAGTAGCTAGTCAAAATCAAATACTAGGAATTTTCGGTATAGCCGATCAGATCAGGGGAGAAAGTCACTCTGTTGTTAAAGCTCTTCATGAAACGGGAATTAAAAACACGGTGATGTTAACAGGAGATCATGAAAAAACAGCTGAGAAAGTCGCAAAACAAGTAGGAGTTAAACGTTATTATGGCAATCTCCTTCCTGAAGAAAAAGTTGAGATGATTAAAGCCCTAACCAAGCAAGGAAAAGTAGCCATGATTGGGGATGGTATTAACGATGCACCAGCCCTCGCCTCTGCCGACTTAGGAATAGCGATGGGAAAAGGAACAGACAGTGCCATAGAAACTGCTGATATTGTACTGATGCAAGATCACCTTGAAAAACTTCCAGATGCAATTTCAATCGCCAAACGTGTGAACCGAACGATCAAACTAAATATTTCATTAGCACTTGGGCTTAAATTAATTGCATTATTATTGACAGTGCCTGGACTGTTGACCCTCTGGATTGCTATTCTCGCCGACATGGGAGCGACAATCCTTGTTACCCTTATAAGTTTAACAATCCTCTGGCAAGGGAAAAAGAATAAAGGTTACAGTTCAGAAGACGATGTAGAAAGTAACATGCAAACATCTTAATTACAAAGTAACCCGGTTATGTTTTTAATAACCGGGTTTATTAATTGAGATGCACATGATCAGTTTTATAGATTTGGAGGATTCATATGTTTGCCCAGAAAAAACGAACAATCCTGTTATTGATTTTTGGAGTTGCGATATGGTTAAAGACATATATTGTTTATAAGTCTTCTTTTGATTTACCGATGGAGAACCTTCTACAGGAGATCATACTCATATTAAACCCAATAAGTTCTATTCTATTATTAATCACAGTTAGTACGATCTTTAAAGGTAAAATACAAAAGTACGGTTTACTAATTATCGATTTGGTAGCCACCCTTATCTTATACGCCAATGTGGTTTATTATCGGTTTTTCTCCGATTTCATCACGATCCCAGTTCTTTTCCAGACAAACAATATGGGAGATTTAGGTGGAAGTATTTTTGAATTAATTCAATGGCAAGATATCTTTTTATTTATTGACATTCCAATACTAGCTTATATAGTAAGTACAAAAATTACTAATAAACTGATTGTGAGTAAGAAAGAAGCGATGCTAATTTTCGCCAGTTCACTTGTTATGTTTGCTATTAATATTGGACTAGCTGAAATGGAACGACCGCAGTTATTAACTCGGACGTTTGACAGAGAAATGTTAGTGAAAAACATTGGCACGTTTAATTATCATTTATATGATTCGGTAATGCAAACCAAAACAAGAGCAAAAAGAGCCTTCGCAGATAGCAGTGAAATAACCGAGGTAGAAAATTACATTCGGGGTAACAATGTCCCAGTAAATCCTAATTTTACGGCAAAAGCGAAAGGGAAAAATGTATTTGTTATATCGTTGGAGTCGACACAGAATTTTGTCATTAATAACAAAGTGGATGGAAAAGAAATCACCCCTTTCCTAAATGACCTTATTGATCAGAAAGGCACCTATTATTTCAATAATTTTTACCATCAAACAGGACAAGGAAAAACTTCGGATTCGGAGTTTATCGTTGATAACTCAATGTATGGATTACCTAGTGGGGCTGCTTTCTTTACCCATGCACAGAATGAATACAATGCAACTCCTGAAATAATTAAGGAAAAAGACGACTATTCTTCCTATGTGTTCCATGCGAACAACAAAAGTTTTTGGAACCGTGATATTATGTATCAAACATTAGGTTACGATAAATATTATTCCTTAAAATATTTCACCACAAATAATGAAAATTCAATTGGCTGGGGATTAAAGGATGACCAATTTTACGCGCAATCTATGAAATATCTAACAGCTTTACCTGAGCCTTTTTATGCTAAGTTCATTACCTTAACCAATCATTTTCCATTCACATTAAACCAGGAAGATGAAATGATTCCCGAATGGACTTCTGATGATGGCACAGTTAATAGATACTTTACAACGGTTCGATATGAAGATGAAGCGTTGAAAAAATTCTTTAACATGCTTAAGGAGAAAGGCATGTATAAAGATTCGATGTTCGTAATTTACGGTGACCACTATGGTATTTCTGAAAACCACAATAAAGCAATGGGTAAATATCTAGGAAAAGAAGTCACGCCTATGGTGTCTGCTCAATTGCAAAAAGTTCCGTTTATCGTCCACATTCCAGGAGATGAAGGCAATAAAACGATTAATACCGTTTCTGGTCAAGTGGACGTTCAACCAACCCTCTTAAATCTACTAGGAATCAAATCAAATAATCTGCAATTTGGGAATGACATGTTCTCAAAACAAAAGAAAGACTTTGCTGTTTTTCGAGATGGGAGTGTCATAACCGATCAGTACATTTATTCTGAAGGTAAGTGTTATCAATCTAAAAATGGCACTGAAGCTCCCAAAGAAAAATGTGCTCCTTATGTTGAAAAAGGGAAGAAAGATCTAATGTATTCAGATAAAATTATTTATGGGGATTTATTGCGGTTCTACAAAAACTAATCCAGAAATTAAAAGAGGCTGACTAACGACACAATACATGGTGGTTAGGTTCAGCCTCTTTCTTTATTTGATTCAGTTTATTGTCTTTTAAAACGTTTTGATAGTTTCTTTGTTATCTTTGCATTAAGTTAAAAAAACGAAAGGAACATGCATATATAACCTACTCAAGTTGCTATTTCGCCATAAACTATCGAACCCCAAGCATAATCCCCAAATACATACAAATTGGAACTACGGTTCCTACAATAATTACTAAATACGATGGAAAACGTTTAATTGACGCGAAAATATTTAATATCAAGAATAAAAAAGCAAAAGTGAAAAAAATTAAGCTGTCACCGGTGAGTTCCCAGTTTACTTGAATAGTAGGATCAATCGCATTTTGGTAAAATAATTCAAACAACGGTGATACACCATCAGATTGAATAAGCTTATCAACCTGATGCGGAGGGTATTGTTGTCCCATAAATGCCGTTATTCCAAAAACAATCAGTGCATAGATCCCCTCTATTCGTAAGAACCTAGCGATATTTACATTTGAATGTTTTGCCAAACATTTTTTAAGTACCACCCCATTTAAAAAAGCAAATAACAAAATGGGAATGAAAAAAAGATGCTTAAGTAAAAGAGCCTGTCCATAATTGACGACTAATCCATTTGCATATTCTGTTAGAATAAATGCGTTTTGATCGTTGTAGGATTGAATATCGATTTCCATTAAAAAATAACCCGCAATAAACGTTATTGATACACATACAATCGAAAGTGGCGTGAACCACTTAAGAAATGAAGGCCAATTCGTAAAATGTTTTGACCTAAAACCAATCACGAGAAGTATACCAATCCAGATTATAACGGCTAAAAAGTGAACCGAATGGGCAATAAACCCTGTCCAAGGGGTAATGGATGCCGCATGGCCTGCTTTTCCAACACCAAATGCTAAAAAAACAATGAAAACAAGTGCAACTTTAATTAAAGGTTCCTTTGGATCGAGTTTAATGATGGCTAATAATAAAAATAATAGAACTGCCAAAATCAGGGTGAAAAGCCACGCTTGACCAATTTCAAATGTAAACAAGACATTGCGAAAGCTAACCCACATTCCTACATTGTTAGATAAAATTAAACTAACACGTAATAACGGTCCAATAGATAGGATAGGTATCAAAGCTGTACAAATCAATAATACAGGTTTTGATACAATAACCTCTGGTCTATACTTTTTCGGAACCACTAATACCAGTAAAGATCCAATCAAAACGGAAAAACTTAAATACAATAACAATTCTGTTATAACTATCATATCAATCGCATCCTTCAAAATTCCTATGATTTATTTCGAATAATCCTGTAAAAAAGATAAACAGCAAACAATCCTAATATAACAACAAGCCATAAGGTGATATTAGAAAGAGGTAAAGATAGCGCAGTTGTATTCTTCTCTTTATCATCGTTAATGGTTACCGTATTATCTTCTTCAGTTGATTGTTTGGCATCAGCATCATGCTGATCATTTTTTTTTGCTTCATTAACATCTTTTTCATTAGACTGAGTGTTCTCTCCACTTACTTTAAAAGAGTAGCTTTCTTTGACTAGATGCCCGTCAGCACCAATAATTTCAATGTCGACTGAGTAAGAACCATTTAACAACGGTTGGTTAAAGGTACCAATCATTTTACTCTCCTCTATTTGAAGGCGGTCAGGTTTCATTTGATCCCCAAGTTCATTAGTTAGGGTGATATTACTTCCGTTTTCTACTTTTGTATTAAAATCTAACTCAACCTTCGTCAGTGGTTCGTATATTACTTCACCCTCCTGAGGATTAGATGCTTCTAAAACAGAATGAGCATTAGTAACTGGACTGTATATAAAATATAGTATAAGGGCTAAAAATATTGTTTTTTTCAATGGGCATCTCTCCTTTTCCTCTATCTTATCAATTAAAGAACATTTTTCCCCTTCTGTTCACACAATTTATAAATATTTAGAGCTTTATTATTTGATTTCCTTTCTGTTATCTAACTCGTAATGTGTGGAGCTCGCTGATTGTACATCTAAGAAATAAGTCAGACCTAATTATGCTAATTCATCGGCTTACTTTGACAGGTAGAGTAAGAAAGCAGTATACAATTACTCCCCTACCATACCGTCCTTATCCGCATCGTGCATATAGGGGTATAACCAATGATCACTTTTTATTGGCATACTGAAACCTGCTGCTTTTGCTTCTTTTATCGTCACCTGGCCATTACCATTCGTATCAACACTAGAAATATTACCGTTTGTGTTTGAACTGGTTGAATCAGAAGACTCACTTCCTGTTAGACCGAGTGATGAATTTACTTCATCAGGGTTTACATTGTCAAAAGTATCAACGCTCTCGTTATAAGTACCAGTTTGAGAGACCACTCATGCATGTCTGTTTCATAATTAGCATACTGGAATGCAAAAGGGTACACAAAAGATTACGATCCTGAGTCTTGAGGAAGAAGAATTGCTTCCGCTGTTATGGGAATGGTATCCAGTACATAGGCCCTTTGATTGTGATTTAGGCGAACAATTATGTCCCCCACTACTATCAGTGCGTCCGGAGTGTACGCTGGCGATTCGGATATGTGATAATTGCTTCAAAATTAGTAGCTCCACCTGCGCTACGGATTCTGTCTTCCAAATAAGCTATTCTGGACTCTGTTTTAAATGTTAGTAAGTACAATCAAAACGATTTTTCCACAGTTTACCCCAATCTTAGCTTCCTTCTTTGTATTCTCATTGCGAATCAATAAATTGGTGGTATGAAGCTTTGCATCTATAACCCTTCATTTCCGCCTATACAAGGATCTGTATTTTGTATTGCGGAAAATTTCTGACTCATTACTAACTATAAAACAATCCTGAAAATTCATACGGAAAATTTTAAATTAGGTGCAAATACCTTCCTTTTCACTATACAGCTCAATTGAAAATTTGCATAAATAATTATTGCTTACAGAGAAATTCATACTATTCTGTGGTATAATTGTTATATAAAAAGAAGGCGGTGAGGTAATGAACACACTATTGCACATTGCAGATTCAGCTATTATGTATCGAAGAGGAAAACAAACTGGTTTGGCAGGGTTAATAGGGATTATTCTTACATTAGTAATAGCGTCTAACTGGGATAAGGTGCTCCCTGTTCTCGAGTTCTTACATATCGTTTCATTGTTAGATTCAATGGGCTTAATCGTGGAAGGAGCACCAGAAATGACCTTCCTCCGCATTGTCATGGCAGCCTATTCTCTTTCAATCTCTGCTATGGTATTTGGCACGATATTAATAGCAATCATTTTTACGTTCGTAATTTTCACTCACAGTGAAGTATTTACTAAACTCATCATCGGAATAGCATTCATTGCCTTTTTTCCGTTTGTATTACTCTACTGGACTGGGTTACTTATTCAATTCACTATAGATAGAAAGGAAAAAAGAAAAGATCCGGAAGGATATGCCGAAAGAAAAAGGTTAGAAATTAATAAAGACGTTATAGAGTATTTTATTAATGCTGGAGTTGATGAGGAAAAAAAGAGGTTAGAAAAAGAAAGAGATAAGCAATTCTATCGAGTTATTAGAGGTAAAGAGCCAGACGAAAACATGCCAGACATGGACGAGAAATTTCAGGTTAAGAATAATGTCCTCACCTTTGATGAAGCTTACAATAGACTCAACAGATTGCCTACTCTAGGAGATTACTTCTTTATCTTAGGGGTAACCTATGAAAGAGAACTTTGCATCCTTATTCCTAAGCCAGTAGCGCCAAGATGTTTAGCATATGGAGAGGAACCAAATTGCTTTGTTGGAGAAAAAATTAAACTCACCGGTTCTTTTGTTGAGGGAAAGTTTCTCTTGGACAAAAAGAAAGAGTACGTTAGAGAGGTTGAATATCCAGATACCTCCTTCACGAATAATCGTCCATTTATTCCAGATCTTCATGAATTTACTTATTTTAAGTACGATAAAATTGAGATGTTTATAGACCTATCTCGCGCTAAGCAACTTCATCCGAAACTTAAGTTCTATCGTGATTATAAGCACTACCAACATTTTGTAGAAAGACAACAGAGCGATTATTTTTCAGGTAAAAATCATTTAAAGCAAGCACTCATGGATGCACCGAATGAAACCGAATTTGATCACCATCTATCGGAAATAAAGAAGTACAATGCAAGCAACGAAGGTGCCGTTCAATACATCTGGGAACAAGAACAACAAGCTAAGTTAGCTGAAGGATGAATGAAATGGAAAGAAGAGACAATGAGCTTTTAGAATTACTTAAGCAACATTCGCACGCTATAACTACAGTTCGTAATTGGGACCTTTATGCAAGTGAAAATTATCTTCCCAAATCAATTACGTTGATCAAACGATTTGGATCGTGGAATAAGTTAAAGGACTTGCTTCTGTTGCCTAATAAGCGACAGCGGGAGAGATTTACAAGAGAAGAACTAATAGAGATAGGAAAACAACACAAAGCAGAGTTTTCTACAAAGCGAGGATGGGAATCTTTTGCTAAAAAGAACCACTTACCCTCACCACAAACCTATATAAATGAGTTCAAAACTTGGAACTGTACCCGAGAGGCGATCGGTTTACCGGCTGCTTCAAAGGTTAGGAAAAAAATTTATACCAAAGAAGATATAATTGAAAAATTAGAAGCGAATATTGAACATTTTACTAGCCGGAATAAATGGGATGATTTTGCGAGGAATAACAATGTTCCTTCATACAGCACAATCTCAAAACATTTAACTGCAGAAGAAATAAATCATTATAAAAAAAGAAAGCGCCCCAAGCAATGAAAGCTTAGTGCGCTTTTTCTATATTGTTTATCATGTCCCAAGCTGATGTCTTTACTGAATAGATTTCGTCATCATCTGAATGTGCTGTGCCACCTTTTACGAAACTAAGCATCATACTTACTTTTCGACCATCCTCATAATACAGAGTCACCTTTGACTCATCTTCTTCAGTTCCGAATGCTCCAGTTAACGGAGTATATTTGACCTCACTTAAAGTATCGTCTCTAGATATTCGGGACATTAAACGTTTGGCCACTAATTCTTTATTAGGTTCATCATCTTTAAACAGATCTTTAGAAATGGTTTCTGTATCAAAGGCTTGCACGAATAGTTCGGTGTTTTCCATTAATACTGTGGCAAACAAGAATTCAACGACGCCTTTTTTTTCTTTATATCTTGCCAAAACCTCTTCATTGGGATGCTCTACAAAATTCCCTTCAATGTCCTCAGCGTTAACCCATTTATTAATAGTGGCTTCTTGTGCTTCTATATTTTCTATTTCTTTCATAATGTCATTCTGCGTGGATTTATCAATCGACAGAAGTTCCTCTGACTCGTATACTAGTATTAAACCAATAACAAGGATGAGAAGTCCTGAACAACCAATTATGATATATTTTTTCATACTTCCCCCTCTTAACAAACTTTACCTTTTAAGGGTTTTATTGTAAATTTCATCAAAATGGCACTACCAATACTGGGTTTAAAGATGCAGATTTTGAAGCGTTCCATGCGGGTTGGTGAACCTCAAAATGCAAATGCTTTCCTTTTGAACCTCCAGTGTTTCCCATATCACCGATATAGGATCCTTTTTCTACACTTTGTCCCAAAAATACAGCTCGATGTGTCATATGCGCATACAAGGTTTGATATTGCTTTCCGTTAACGTTATGTTCTATAATTACACATTCACCATAGGAATTTGAATAGTATGAACGAACCACCTTCCCACTTGCAGATGCGACGATTGGGACTTTTCCAGTTCTGCCCCCGCCACCTATGTCTACTCCAGCGTGTAAACTCCCCCACCGGGGTCCATAGCCAGAGGTTATCCTCCCAGTTGTGGGACGCATGAATGCACCACTGGTTGCAGGAGGTAAATTTCCTTCACTTGGAACATAAGTAGCCTGGGATTTAAACTTGTTGGCATTCCTCATAACTTTATCAACGTACCATGAAGCATGGTTATAAGAGTATATGGATTTTCGTGCATCTTTTGAATAGCCACTTGCAGAAAGATAATAGGCTGCTGAATGAATCGCATCCTCTATATCCCAGGGATCAGCCTTACCGTCTCCATTAGCATCACGACCATACCCATTATATTTTTTTATCATGGCGGGATCGGTTTTAATACTGTCGGGTATAGAGGCATTACCTAGCCCACCTACACACCCAGAATACCCCCATCCTAACCAAGTACATTTCATAAAGTAGAGTAAGAACCCAGCGCCTTATCATGTCTCCATGACAGGTTTCCGTGAACTCCTCCCCGAACCGTACGTACACCTCTCGATGTATACGGCTCTCCACTTATCAATCTAGTTTACCGTTATGCAAATCGACGTGGCAGGTCGTGCATAATGCCATGGTTTTGCGGTTTCTTTCAATCATTCGCTTTTCCCATCGCTTCCTGCCTTTTAGGTCTTTTAGCTTTTTTATGTGATGTATTTCGAGAGGGATATTTTTGGTACCGCACCACTCACATTCACTTGCTAATAACCTTTCGATTAGACTCGTCCTGCTGTAAATATTATTTCGTTCCGTAGGGATGATATCAATTTCACTCCGCTTATTGAGGGAATGGCTTTTCTTGAAACCATCTTTGTAGAAAAATGATACTTTAGAACCTTTAGAGGTGTTGTACCTTACTCCAAAATGACCATTTACCTTGTATTTTCGCAATATCTTTCTAACGCTAGATTTATATTTGTTAGCGAAAGTTTTGTACATGCTATATTCCATGATGTTTTTAAAACCATCGAGTTTGTAGACGTTATTTGCTAACTTGTAATAATTATATAAACCTCTTATTTCTGCGTTGTATGTTGTTAAAATTTCAAGGTCATCATTTTGGAGAAGATGAGCGCGGTGCGTCGATTTCCATTCTCCGGTATGTGGGTCTATTTTTAACGCCTTGTAGTCTAATAGTTTGTTACGCCAAACATCATGCGGTAGAAGAAGCTCACAGCTCATCGTTCTAGTTCTTTGCTTATGTCCACTAGCCGTAACTTTTGTAGTTAAATCATCATGACTGATTTTAACATCATATCCGAGAAACCTAGCTCGGTCTCCTGAGTGAGTAATTAATGTCTTTTCTTGAGATAACTCGATTTTTAATTCACTCATTAGAAAATCCGTCAAATCATCTTTAACCTGTCTACAATCTTCTTTACTACCGATAATTCCAATCAAAAAATCATCCGCATATCTTGTGTATTGTATCCTTTTATAGGATTCATCCATCGGGTCCTTGTATGGAAGTTCCATCATGTGTTTCTTAAGGGATTTTATTTCTTCCCTGGCTTCGTTCTTTTCCCTTACAGTCATCTCAGTCCATTTTTCTTTGTACCTCTTTTTGGCTTTATAGAGTCTATTTTCCCTTGCTCTGTACTCCTTATTTCTGTGTCGAGACTCTCCTTTATCAAAATGTTTTTTGTATTTTAATACATAGTTGTCAAATTCATTAAGATAAATATTGGAAAGAATAGGACTGATGATGCCTCCCTGTGGTGTACCACTAAAAGTTGTATGATACTTCCAATCTTCCATATAGCCAGCTTTTAAAAATTTCCACATGAGATTAATAAAAGCTTCATCCTCAATTTTACGCTTCAAAATATTGATTAGTATATGATGGTCTATATTATCGAAGAAACCTTTAATGTCACCTTCAATAAACCATTTAGCACCTGTGAAGCGTTCTTTGATTTGAAAAAGGGCTGTATGACAACTTTTTTGAGGTCGAAAACCATGGGACACATTGGAAAATGTGTTCTCATAAATTCCTTCAAGGATGAGCCTTACAACTTCCTGTAAGAGTTTATCTTCAAATGATGGAATCCCTAACGGACGTTTTTTTCCATTTTTCTTAGGGATATAGACCCTTTTTGATGGTTGCGGTTGATAGCTTTGATCTTTCAGACGTTCTATTAAATTTTCAATACGTTTTAGACTCATACCATCTATGGTTTTACCGTCAACACCCTGTGTCATATTGCCTTCCTTGGCATATATTTTTGAGTATGCTAGAAGGTAAAATTCTACATTATACAGGTTTCTATAGATTCTACGGAATTTATAGTCTTGACGAGTTGTCTGTTTCGCTAGATTGTCTAACACTATTTTTGGACTTCTCATAGAGCCTCACGCTCCTTTCCAATTTGATGTCAGACGAGATAAGCTGTTCTCCTTCGCCATGTGGCAAGCTTTCCTTACCTCGGACTACTACGAGAACTCCGTTACCTTATTGGATATTCAAGCACCTCGTGCTATAGCTTTATAGCTTTCCAACTTAGGTAATCACCATTTAGTTACATATAAGAACTGGCATGTTGTAATGTCGGATACGACTTTCGTCCTTTTTCCCTTATTGGGAACGGTCAGCCTTTAGACCACCTGAATACTATCTACCAATTATATAGTACTCAATAAGAATAAGTATGCAATTACCTTACCCTCTTTAGCTGTATAGCGTTAATAATTACCTTCCGCTATAGATGGGCCATTAATCCCCTTGGACTATCGTTCAAGCAGTTTAGCTTTTATCCTTATTTACAACTATTCACCTTGCCATTCAGTCGTATCGCGGTAATTCGATAACTTATGGCTTTCTCAACATGCTACACTCCCCGATATTGGTTTCCCTCACGGATAAGTTGAGTGGTGACAAGCGATTGTGGTCTGGCTTGCTCCCTTGCCAAAGAGAGATTTCTTATATGACCTTATGGTCGCACCTGCA
>NZ_JBSWTK010000011.1:0-2959 GCF_056158505.1 Anaerobacillus sp. ABR4_321 | reverse complement strand
AAGGTTAACACCCACACTTACTTCAGGACGTACAGCACCTAACAGCTAGATCGATTAGGAGCGAATGCACAAAACTTATTAGACGAGGTCGTGTGCCGCCTCGAACAACCTCTAGAAGCAGAGTGGTTCAGGCGCTCTGTCCTTCCTGACGAGCTCTCTGCTGCTCTTAGAGAATGGTGCAATGCTCATATTGGAATGATCAATTCGGGTATGCTACTTGATGGATTAAGTGAAGGGAAGGTGTCGAGAGAAGACCTTCATCGTATATGTCCACACCCAGTCAATCCATGTAAAGTTATTCTAAAAGGAAGTGAATTACGTGAGATCGTCGCATATGCAATGTCTGACGAACTCGTGCATTTAACGTTTAAAGGATTAGGTTTCAGAGGAGAAGTCATGGGTATCATGGCTTTTGATGGACTTCGAAGTGAAAACAGTCGTAATGGATGATGGTCTTCATCACGTAACAGAAATTCTCCATAACGGTCATCAGCTATCTCCAGAAAAAGAATATTCAGTGGCTACGGCGGATATGTTCACCTTCGGAAAATTTTATCCGCAGATGAAGCACGCTAAGAAGAAGTACTACTTACCAGAAATGCTTCGGGATCTTCTCCAATTTCGGTGTTCGTTCCGTAAGATAGGAAGCTTATGGCACGAAAACGACTCAAAAGCTCTTAAAATGGCTGTTTTGTCACGTACCGGCGCCATACAGGCTGCGAATTGCCGCGAACCGGGCGCGAGCCAGCTTTTCCTCTGCAGCATCGCCTGAAACCTCTGGCTCGGGCGCAAGACTTACATCATCGCGATTGCGATAGATCATGACGCCGCCAAGCGTCGCGCCCGAGAAGGGCTCATCACTGGTCAGCCGCATGGCAAGCGGCTCCACCGCATCCTTTCGCGGCGGCGTCTCACGCCCTCCAACAATCTGTAGCATCACGCCCAAGGCGCGGATCAGGCGATCCTCCGGCAGTCCCGACAAATCAAGCCGGAACACACCTTCGCTATCGATCGAAACCTGTTCGCGCATCCAGTGTGCAATCAGTCGTTCTTCGAGCCGCCGCAGATCCTGAAGCCGGGCCTGACAGGCAAGGATTCGGGGTTTTCAGCCGCTCTTGCCCTGCCAGCAAGGTGCGAACCCGCACGCGTTCATAGGCCGGATTTCGATTGGAAGGGTCGTCGATCCAGTCGACGCCGCGCCGTTCCAGTTCCTCCCGCAAATCCGCGCGCGAGCGCTTCAGAACCGGACGGGCAATCCGCATGCCCTGCCCTTCCGGCCAGACAGGCGACAGCGCGATGGGCTGCATACCCGCCAATCCATACCAGGTGGACCCTTGCCGGGCGCGCATCAGGAAAGTCTCAACCTGATCATCGGCTGTATGCCCCAGAAGAAGGTGCGTGCCGCCCTCGACCCGCAGCGCTTCAGCCATCAGCGCGTGACGGGCCCGCCGGGCCAGTGCCTGCTTCCCTTTCGGGGTACGCCAGACCAGTGTCTGATGGGGCACATTGAGGCCTGCACAAATCTCTGCCACCGCGCGGGCTTCGTCAGCGGCTTCCGGGCGCAATCTGTGATCGACCGTGAACGCGACAAGCGCCCGACCGGACTGCTCCGCCCATTCATGCGCGAGGATGAGCAGCGCAAGGGAATCGCTGCCACCTGAGACCGCAACGCCAACCGGCCCTGTGGCCTTGCCGCAGAGCCGGTCGAACAGGTCCATCAGACGTCAGACGTGCAAATCAGTTGTCGCAACCGGACTTGGTGCGCTCCACCGCGGCCAGGTCACGTGTCACGCCGGAGGCATTGGGATACCGGCTCGGCAAGGTGCCGAGCGCCAGGCAGGCCTTTTCCTTGTCACCGATCAGGCGCATTGCGCGGGCGAGCTTCACAAGCGCATCAGGGGCACGCGGATCATCCGGATAAGAGCGGATCATGGTCGTATAGGCCGCCCCGCTGTCAGCATAGGCCTTCTGCTGGTAAAGCGACTCTCCCAACCAGTAATGCGCTTCGCCCGCCTGCGGATCATCTCCGAACCGGTCAAGGAAAGCCCGGAACGCTTCTTCTGCGCCCGCATAGTCGAACTGGATCAGGCGAGACTTGGCGAGTGCGAACAATGGCCCCGCCTCCCCCGGCAACGCGCTGGCAGGAATGGTGCCGAGTGAGCCTTCCGGCAACGCGTCATTCTCTGCAAAGGTGCTGGCAGGCGTCAGGCGCGTAGGTCCGGATTGGGATTTAGGTTCAGGCTCCGGCATTTCGCTCAGCCCGTTGAGGCGGCGCGGGCCGGATGCTGCAGAATCGCCGATACCCGTCATCGCATCATCCGGGAACGCGCCCGTCATACCGTCCGGTGTCGGCTCGGTTTCCGGCATCAGGCCAGCTGACGCCATGAAGGATTTCAATGCGGCCATGTCCTCAGACTGCGCGTCCAGCTGGGTGCGCAGATCATCAATCTCGTCAATCAGGGCTTCATTGTCGCGTTGGAGGTTTTCGGTCTGCTCGCGCGATTGCTGAAGCTGGAACTCCAGGGTTTCAACGCGACCCGTCAGCTGCATCACATCGCCGGTCAGGCCGTTTACCTCAACCTGCACCTGAGCGCTCTGTTGACGCGCCTGCGCCACCTGCTGGGAAAGATCTGAACTCGTCACGCCCTGAGTGATCGGCGCACTCCGCTGAGCGATGGCAGGGCTGGCCACGAGGCACAGGCTGGCGAGGACAAGAGCGGGCGCTTTGAACATGGATGAGCCTCCGGAGGATTTCTTGGATTTATACGAAAACAGCCGGGGCCAAATTAAGGCACCCGGCTGCATCTTGTGAAGCTATTCGCGACAGAAAGCTTAGCTTGTGGTCGCGCCGGAAACGATTTGCGTGAAGCCGTTCCGGTTCAGTGCCCATGCTTGCTCGTCAGAACCAGCAGCGATCGGGCGCTCTTTACCGTAGGAGATCGTGTCGATGCGGGACATG
>NZ_JBSWTK010000010.1:0-2955 GCF_056158505.1 Anaerobacillus sp. ABR4_321 | reverse complement strand
AAGGTTAACACCCACACTTACTTCAGGACGTACAGCACCTAATATAGCACTTGCGGATATACCAGAAATCGATTTGTATATGGATCAGGTGATCCAGCTGTTCGAAAAGAATTTTTGGCAGCTCGACAAGGAATGAGGACGAAAAAGTCCTGACGAAAACGATGATCCGATAATTACGCAAAAGAAAAGGGAAACTGTTCTTTCCTATTAAAAATAAAAAATATTCGAAAGAACATATTATCCTGATCAGCCTGATCTATCAGCTCAAGGGCGTTCTATCGATTCAGGACATCAAACAGTCCCTTGCAGGTATTAACCAAAGGACTGAGTCCGGCGAGTTAGCACTTGACCAGTTTTATCAAAGTTATTTGAATCTCCATGAGAAAAATATTGAGATTTTTAATGGGGATGTCCTGAAAGCGGAACAAGAGGTGAAAGAGGAAGTGCAGGGTTTGGAGACAGATGATCCTGATGATCCTGATGAGCTGGAAACCGTACTGCTGATTGCATCCTTGGTTAATATAAGCAATTTTTACAGAAGGACAGCAGAGAAGCTCGTTGATCAGCTTGCCGATAAAAATAAGAAAAAGGAATGAAATAAGTGTATCTAACAGTCAAAGAAGCAGCAGAATACTTATCGTTGCCCGAACCTCAAATCGAGAATATGATTTTTCAGAGGAAAATCAGGGCGATTCATGATGGGAATCAATACTTAATTTACAAAGATCAATTCAATACTCATATTAAACAGGTAGAAAAATATAAAAAGCTAGTAGAAGAAATTTTGAGTGAACCTGTGCCTGAGGATATTGATATAAAGGATGAAGATTAAAAAAACGCGAGAGGACAGTTGGCCTCTCGCGTTTTTAATGTGCTGGTTCTTCGTTATTTTTCATTTTGCCTTCGTGCTTGATCGGCAATTGTATGATGACTTCCGTTCCTTTTTCAGGCTCGCTGTTGAACTTGATCGTACCATTGTGGGATTGGACAATTTTGAAGCTGACTGTCATCCCAAGACCGGTGCCTTTTTCCTTTGATGAATAGAATGGTTCGCCGATCCTTTCGAGCAGTTCTTTAGAGATTCCGACACCCTGGTCTTTAACCCTAACTGTGACGTCATGATCGGAGCTCTGCAATGAAATCAGGACGACATCCTCCGCTGAAGATGCTTCAATCGCATTTTTCACGATATTGATGAACAGCTGCTTGAGCTGGTTTGGCTCGCATTCAATCATTACCGGATGGTCTAGAACCTGAAATTCGATTTGAATATTGTGCAGGCTGGCTTCCGTTTTTAGCAGCGAAATGACATCGTGTAGTATTACTTGCAAGTCTGCTTCTGTGAATTTAATTCGCTGAGGCTTGGCCAGTAGCAGCAGCTCGCTGACAATATGGTTGATCCTGTTCAATTCGTCAATCATGATTTGATAGTAAAGCTGATGCTTCTCATCTTCCATTTGCAGTAGCTGCACCAGCCCCTTCAATGAAGTGAGCGGGTTGCGGATTTCATGGGCGACGCTCGCTGACAGTTCACCAACTACGGAAAGCTTGTCTGCTCTCCTCAGACGCTCCTCGGTTTCGCGCATTTCTGTGACATCCCTTGAATTACAGATAATGCCGGCGATTTTATCATTCACAATAATCGGAAGCGTAGTGTTTTGGAATATGAGCGGCTTACCGTTCTTGTGCAGTAATTCCAGTTCGAACATTTGTGGGCACTGATTTTCCACCACATTTGTAACCTTGTCTAAAACCTGCTGCCTATGGGATTCAGGAATGATTTCAGCCAGGTTTTGACCGATATATTCATCACGAATTAACCCTGTGATTTTTTGGAACTGAGGGTTAAGATTCGTGATGGTTCCATTCAAGTCGAGCATCGACACAATATCCGGGGTGTATTCAAACAAGGAACGATATTGCTGGCGGCTCTCTTCAAGCAAAGTTTCCACATTCTTTCGCTCGGTGATATCCCGGCCGATGATGACCAGACCTTGCCGGCTGCCGTCATCATTGAAGAGAGGGACTTTTATCGTATCAAAGGTCTTAGTGGTTCCATCCGGCTGCGGAAGCACTTCTTCGACACGAATGATCCCGCCTGCTTTCCATGCTTCCTCGTCCGAGGTTTCACAGTACCTTAATGCATCACTAAAAAAGCCGCTGTATTCAGCTAATTCCGAGTCCTTCTTCCCTTTATAATCAACGTTTTCCAGGTCGAACAGCTTTAGGCCGAAATCATTCGCTTCGATCCATCTGCCTTCACCGTCTTTGAAATTGACAAAATCGACCATCGAATTAATCAAGGTCGAAAGTCGCTTTTCTTCTTCCTTGGCAGCAGTGAGTTCTTCCATTTTTGTAATGAAAAAATAGAAAAACCAGCCGGCCAGCATAACATAAAGGATTTCCTTCGAATGCTCGATCCGTTCAATTAAAGGTGAGGGAGCATATAAGTCGAGCAGATAGTTTGTTCCGAAAATCCAAACTATACTGAGTAAGAGAAAGATTAATAAGTATTTCCTTTTTTTCATTTCCGAACTCCTATGTAAGCAATCGGTGCTCACGATAATTTAAATAGCAAGTTTACTTGTATATAGTAGCACAATTTGATCAATTAAAGATGCAGTTATATTTAAATTATCATCTCTAATAAATGGAAGAAATATACAAAAGGCCGGTGGCAGATTCTCACCAGCCCTGCAATATATGCTTTAAAAATCTCCATCTGCTGCGGTAAAAGGAATATTCAGTCGGTTTTCCACCGTACGAATATTCCTTTTACCGCAGCAGATGGAGATTTTTAAAGTGTATTGCAGGGCTGAGTGCCACCGGCCTTTTGTATATTTCTTCCATTTATTAGAGATGATAATTTAAATATAACTGCATCTTTAATTGATCAAATTGTGCTACTATATACAAGTAAACTTGCTATTTAAATTATTCGTGAGCACGAATTGT
>NZ_JBSWTK010000009.1:0-5422 GCF_056158505.1 Anaerobacillus sp. ABR4_321 | reverse complement strand
AAGGTTAACACCCACACTTACTTCAGGACGTACAGCACCTCTATATCGTACGTTTACCATCGAGAAACCTTTTATCGATCCACTTATTTTAAAAAATACGAAATATACGATCACAGCACTTACAAGCTTTCTCGGCACTTCAGCACTATTTGGCCTTATTTTTGTTATTCCGATCATGTTACGTGATTTAAACGAACTGTCTACGCTATCGATCGGGCTCGTATTATTCCCTGGTGCTATGGCAGCCGGGTTAATCGGTCAATTTGGTGGAAAGCTTATTGAGCAAAAAGGCGCTACGACAGTAGTTAAGCTCGCACTACTACTCATTGCGAGCGGAACCTTTTTTTATCTCAACATTCTCAGGTTATGCAGCCTGGATCATCGTTCCATGTTTGCTGATCGCTTACCTTGGATTTCCATTGATTCAGAGCTCTACTGCTGACTTGATTTCTTCCATTTTACCCGAGCATCAAAACGGAGTGGGAATGGGTGTCTTCAACTTATTGGTAGTTTTATGTTACATGTTACTTCGTTCAGTTACGTATTGCTAAGGTTAAGTAGTGGACCTAGAACCTGTGCCACAGCACCTCTTTTTGCACCTGGAACTGCAGGCCCTTTTCTCCCACAGCCAGTGGAGACGCTAGGGCCATCTGTAACATCCACAGAGAGGCTCCGCCCAATAAGGCAACGAGGAGAAAACCACTAAGACAGGATTTTCCAAAACTTGAAAGGAGAGCTTGTCCGCTTTTTCTTTACCACAATGTTTCCATGATCAAATGCTGCAACCCTCGAACACCAGCCCCGATCGACCAACGTTGATGACCGATAATCTCGACAACCGGCAATACCCCGCGCACGCTGTTACACAATGCTACTTCATCAGCCCCGCTCAGATCCCGAATTTCTAAATCTCGCTCCTGCCACTGAATCTCACTGGATAACCAGTCCCGCATGACGCCCCGGACACCACAGCGATGCAAATCAGGCGTTATCCAGGTATTACCAAAGCGAGCCAGTAAATTACAGCGCAAGCTCTCGATAACCCTGCCCTCACTATCTAACATCAGGCCATCGATACGCTCCCCGTCAGGGAGCTCAGATTTCGCCTTATTATATCGATTGCGACATAAAAGTTTGCTGCCTAAGTTCCTACTTTTTGAAAGCGGTAGATAGGTCTTACAGGGGTAAAGCCGAACTCCAAGTTCAGTCTCGGCAGTCAACTTTAGCGGCAATAAGGACAGATCCCAGCACCACTCACCACCAACCGAACCCAGCCGCAATCGGGCGATCGCCATTTTCTGGTTAAGCTGCTTAACCAACCGGGGTATGCACCGATCAATCTCTTTAAGGAGCTCCTCATCCAAACAAGTATTCCGGGCCAGGCGCTCTTGGTGTAGCGGCCACAGCGGCAACCTTCCGTTGTGACAGCGCATGGTTTCGAGGATTCCATCTTCGTAACTCTCATCAGCAGGCAAGCTCTGCACAGGTCGGCTTCTGAGAAAAAATTGTGGCAATTTGCACATATCAGGATGGGAGTGCCCGCCCAGAGGCGGGCAGACAGATCAGGTTCGCTTGAAGATTAATGAACCATTGGTGCCACCAAACCCAAAAGAGTTAGATAGTACCGAATTAATTACTCTAGGCTGGGCCTCCTGAGGCACTAGGTTGATATTTTCACAAGCCTCGTCTGGGTCATACAAATTGATTGTTGGCGGTGCCATTTGATCGCGCAGAGCAAGGACAGAGAAAACTGCTTCAAGAGCCCCTGCAGCACCGAGAAGGTGGCCAGTCATAGACTTTGTAGAACTTACCGCCAGCTCTTCTAAAGAATCTGCAAAAATCTCACGAACAGCCTGAATTTCAGCCGTATCTCCCAATGGCGTAGAGGTGCCATGTGCATTGATATACTGGATATCAGCAGCATTCATACCGGCGTCATTAAGCGCATTCTGCATGGAGAGCGCAGCTCCAGCACCATCTTCAGGAGGCGAAGTCATATGATGGGCATCGCCACTCATACCAAAGCCTGCAAGCTCTGCGTAAATCTTTGCGCCGCGGGCTTTCGCGTGCTCGTACTCCTCCAGGACAAGTACCGCAGCCCCTTCTCCCAGCACAAAACCATCTCGACTTTTATCCCACGGGCGACTGGCCGTCTTGGGGTCATCATTGCGCGTAGAGAGCGCCCTGGCCGCACAGAAGCCACCGAGCCCAACAGGCGTAGTGACCATTTCGGCCCCGCCACACACCATAACATCCGCATCGCCATACTGAATGGTCCGCATGCCCAATCCCAGAGCATGGGTGCCAGTAGTACAGGCTGTTGTGACGGCGAGATTTGGACCTCGAAGACCAAATTTTATCGACAAATTGCCAGCGACCATATTGATGATGGCACCCGGCACAAAAAATGGTGACACTCGTCGGGGGCCCTTGTCGGCAATTAACAGGGCATTATCTTCAATAGCCAAAATGCCTCCCATACCGGAACCGATACAGGTCCCCATACGCGACGCATTCTCTTCATTAATTTCCAGACCGCTATCTTCCATCGCCTGGTTACCCGCAACCAGGCCATATTGCAAGAAAGTGTCCATCTTGCGCGCATCTTTTGCGGCTACATAAGGAGTCGGATCAAAATCTTTCACCATAGCGGCGAAGCGGGTTGAGAACGCCGAAACATCAAATGACTCTATTGGAGCAGCTCCACTGACGCCCTTTAGGATGCCAGACCAAGTCTCCTCTACGGTGTTACCCAGCGGGCTGCACCGCGCCCATTCCGGTTACAACAACTCTTCTGTGCGACACTGCGGTCCCCCCGAAACTCTTACTGCCACTGCTCTCCCTTCAATCTACATACGAAGGAATCAACACTAGAACAGCAGTCACAATTCCATAGTGCAAATATAAAGAGAGCCGCGCTATGTAACATAGAACGGCTCTCAGAAACGCTTGGCTACGCACAGTAATAAAACTGTTCGCGCCTAAACCACCCAGCAGGAATTAACCAAGGTTGTCCTTGATGTAATCAATTGCCAGCTGAACAGTTGTGATTTTCTCAGCTTCTTCATCGGGGATTTCGGTTTCGAATTCCTCTTCCAAAGCCATTACCAACTCAACTGTGTCGAGTGAGTCCGCGCCCAGATCTTCAACAAAAGAGGCTTCAGGCTTAACGTCTTCTTCCTTCACGCCCAGTTGTTCAGCAACGATCTTTTTAACGCGCTCTTCAATGCTGCTCATGATTCAATTTAACTCCTAGTGGGTAAAAATCTGTTTTAGTCGCTATTGTTATTTCGCCAATCCAATTAACAGCGATAACGACCGGCTCACACAGCTTTTGGATAATTCAGAGGCCATTGTACCCCAAGTTTTTAGGGTTGTAATGCACGGCTCTGCGGCACCATCAGCAAATACAAAAAACTTTTAAAAATCAATAGGTTATTGAAATATTTTCAACGTGCCTCAGGCCATATACATGCCGCCATTGACATGTATCGTCTCCCCCGTGACATAAGCTCCGGCATCACTCGCCAGGAAGGCCACAACAGAGGCAATCTCTTCGGGCTGCCCCAAACGACCCAGAGGGATCTTACCAAGAAGCGCCTCGCGCTGCGCCTCAGGCAGCACTTTGGTCATATCGGTATCAATAAAACCCGGGGCGACCGTATTCACAGTAATGCCGCGAGAGCCAATCTCCGCAGCCAGGGACCGAGCAAAACCCGCTACTCCAGCCTTGGTGGCCGCGTAATTGCTCTGACCCGCGTTGCCCATGCTACCCACCACGGAGCTGATATTGATGATACGCCCCCAGCGTGCCCGAGTCATATCTCTGAGGCAGGCTTTTGTCATACGGTAGACAGCGGATAGGTTTGTCTCGATCACCGAGTCCCACTCATCATCTTTCATGCGCATGAGCAAATTGTCTTTGGTGATGCCCGCGTTATTAACCAAAATGGTCGGCGCCGCAAAATCATTTTTCACTTCGTCTAGCAGCCCAGCGATACTTTCCGCACTGGTGACATCAAGTACCATACCTGCGCCATTGAAGCCCTGCTCGGCGAAACGCGCACTAATTTTTTCGGCACCACCAGCACTAGTGGCAGTACCGATGACCACTGCGCCTTGGCTGCCCAACATATCCGCAATTGCTGCACCTATGCCGCGACTGGCACCAGTGACCAGGGCAACTTTGCCCTCAAGGGAGGTCTTCAGACTCATACTTGCTTTATCCTTATTTGACCATTGCCATCGTGCCTGAGCAACTCAGGCGGCTGTAGATCTCAGCGCTTCATTAAAGCTGCTGGGAGTGTCTATACCGTGACAAACGGCACTGCGATCAATACGCTTGGATGAGACCAGCCAGCACCTTACCCGGACCACACTCGACCAGCTGGGAAGCACCATCGTTTATCAGCTTTTGCGCACAGGCAGTCCAGCGAACCGGACTATATATCTGCTCAATCATCAAAGCCTTGATCTTCGCAGGATCAGATTCAGTTTCGGCATGCACGTTGTGTACAACAGGGATTTGCGGGGCACTAAATTCCGCCGCCTCGATCTGAGGGGCGAGCTTCTCCGCTGCCGGACGCATTAACCCAGTATGAAATGGCGCACTCACCGGCAAAGGCATGGCACGCTTTGCACCGGCCGCCTTACAGGCATCTATCGCCCTTTCCACAGCAGCACTATTGCCTGCAATTACGATCTGGCCCGGAGAGTTGTAGTTCACCGCAGCCACCACTTCACCTTGAGCGGCTTTAGCACAGAGCTCTCCCACCACATCATCATCAAGCCCAATCACTGCGGCCATAGCTCCTGTACCCACGGGTACAGGCTTCCTGCATCAGACGGCCACGTTCACGAACCAGATGGACAGCATCTTTAAAAGCCAGGACACCGGAACACACCAATGCCGACCACTCCCCAAGACTATGCCCTGCCATGCGAGCAGGCACCGCACCACCACGAGCGCGCCAATGGCGATAGAGAGCAACACTGGAGGCTAAAAGAAGAGGTTGTGTACGCTGGGTAAGATTGATTGCTTCCTGCTCACCATTTTGACAGAGATCCCAGAGGTCATATCCCAGGACTTCTGAGGCTTCAGCAAAGGTGGATTGGATTTCAGGGGCCTCCTGAGCAATTTCGGAGAGCATGCCGATCTTTTGAGATCCCTGCCCCGGAAAAGACGAATGCAAGCGCGGCATTGGTCATAAGATATCCTTAAACCTGTTTGGCAAATTTCAGTAGGAGGGAGGTGTGGTATCTACCCCATTTCCTTTGAGTTTCGCTCGCCAGCTTGTACCAAGGCGGCGCCAACTCTGGCAGCCAAATCGGCATCGGCACATTCTTTTGCCGTCACCATAGCCCGGTAAAAAGCTTCGCTGCTGGCACCCCCGTGACTTTTAATCACGTTGCCCTTCACCCA
>NZ_JBSWTK010000008.1:0-2733 GCF_056158505.1 Anaerobacillus sp. ABR4_321 | reverse complement strand
AAGGTTAACACCCACACTTACTTCAGGACGTACAGCACCTTTTTTGTACCTTTTTTTAAGAAGGCATGGGATTAAGCGCATTAGATACGGAAGTGGACCTGATTAATTTGTGGATTTTATTAAGTGCTAATTTTGAAAAGGAGGAACAGGAAGTGAGCGGGGATGCGGATTTTAATAATGAACTGCTTGTATGCATTCCAAATTATGAAGTATTTCTGAGTGTTTGTGACCAGTTTGATGCAAATGATTCTATTGTGTATTTATCAGCGGATGAAAAGGTTAACCAGGAGCTGACGAGCAAAGGCATCAATAACATTATTCATTTAAAAGAGGAAGACATATTCGTGGACTTAAAACAAAGGTTTATGAAAGTCATTCTGCTGGAGGATCGCCTGGCTGATACATGCAGCCTATCAAAAGTAATCCAGACGAGTACCCTTACTACGATCATTGTTGCTTACGAAAAACAAGATGTACCCTCAGAAATTATATGAATGCCTTGGTGTGAAACATGTCATTTATACAAACTGCAATAATATCGCTTTTTTAATCCATTAAGGAAATCAGGAGGGTTTAGGATGTGGATGTTTTGATTGTAGGGTTATCCCTTGTACTTACTCTTATGATGGCTGGTCTGACGAGCTGGTCTTCCCGTATAGTTCACCAAGGAGATGAAATGGAATGATGACCTTATTATTGGGGGTTGTATCCCTCGTTGTGATTTATCTGCTTTATGTATTAGTGAATCCAGAGAAATTTTAACTTTCGGAGGTAAAAATAGTGTTCACGACCATTCTTTCAATCATCATCACGCTGCTGGCTGTCGCTCTTTTGGCGAAGCCAGCCGGAATCTATTTGGCAAAAGCTTTTGATTATAACGAAAGCGGCCTGGATAAAGTATTCGGCCCTTTTGAAAATCTGTTATTTAAGCTAGGAGGAATTAAGAAGGTAAGCCAGTCCTGGAAACAATATTGCGCTGCCATTGGTGTTTGCGAATGCGTTCATGATTTTGCTGGTTTACCTGGTTTTGCAGGCTGCAAGGTCGATCTGCCGCTCAATCCAAGTGAAATAGCTGGAGATGGACCTACGCTCGCTTTCAATACGGCAGTAAGCTTCATGACAAATACGAACCTCAGCACTGTAGCGGTGGAGAGCGGACTTTCCTATTTAGCGCAAATGATGGAATTATGTTCGATGATGTCTCGCTGCTGCAGGAACGGCGCTGGCTGTACTAATGGCTTTTATACGAGGTCTTTCAGGTAAAGAATTAGGAAATTTCTTTGTGGATTTAATCAGGGCGATTACGAGGAGATGCTTTTGCCGGATCGCATTTATCACGGGATTGCTTTTTTGTTGCGATGGGAGTACCACGACACTGGAGCCAACGATTACTGCCGAGACAATCGAGGGTGGTGAACAGCAAATAGCACGTGGCCCAGTAGGATCATTCCTGTCTATAAAAGAACTGGGGAACAACGGGGGAGGGTTTATGGGAGTTAACTCTGCACACCCATTTGAAAACCCGACGGCTCTCAGCAATTTCCTGCAAATCCTCTTGATGCTATTACTGCCAACAGCTACGCCATTTGCCTACGGAAGAATGGTTGGAAATGCCAAGCAGGGAAGAGTGTTGTTTGCTTCGATGTCCATGATGTTCATCGTCATTCTCGGAGTAACCTTAACTTCTGAATTCCAGGGAAACCCGGTTATCAATTCGATGGGAATCCAGCATGAGCAGGGCAGCATGGAGGGAAAAGAAGTCCGCTTTGGGACAGGGCAATCTGCTTTGTATGCTGTTGTTACGACAGCCTCTGAGACAGGTGCGGTTAACACAATGCATGACACAATGACCCCGATTGGCGGAGTGAGTGCCTTTTGCAACGATGATGCTGAATACAGTCTTCGGTGGATCGGAGCAGGGTTCATTAACGTGATTATGTACGCAATCATCGCTGTCTTTCTATCTGGTTTGATGGTCGGCCGTACTCCTGAGTTTTTAGGCAAGAAAATTGAAGGGAAAGAAATGAAGCTAATTGCTGTTACGCTGCTGATGCAGCCATTGTTGATCCTGGGTGCTTCCGCCATTGCCTTTTTCACGCCATTAGGATATGAAGCGATTTCCAATCAGGGGTTCCTGGCGTCGAGTCAGGTAGTGTATGAATATACGTCCTCAGCGGCTAATAATGGATCAGGTTTTGAAGGATTAGGCGATGCAACGCCATTTTGGAACGTGTCTACAGGAATCGTCATGTATCTTGGGCGCTTCTTTGGTCTAGTGACAATGTTGGCTGTAGCTGGCTCGCTTGCTTCCAAAAAGCTAGTCCCAGAAACTGCGGGAACCTTCCGTACCGACACAGCATTATTTGGAACCATATTGCTTGGAACGATTTTTATCATAGGCGCACTTACCTTCTTTCCAACACTAGTATTGGGGCCGGTTGCAGAATATTTAACATTGTAGATGGGAGGGCTCATGATGGGCAGTCATGCACTTAAGAAAAAAACAAATGTTCGTGATGAAAATGAAAATAGTAAGCTTGAAAAATTATCAGATAAACGAACCAATTTGCCTCAAGATCATAACGAAAATAATAAGGATGGAAGTAAGAAAACAATGGATAGAGCGATTTTAACTCAGGCTTTAAAAGAATCTTTCATAAAACTCGATCCAAGGATCATGGTCAAAAACCCAATCATGTTTGTTGTGGAAATAGGTTTTTTCATTACATTGAT
>NZ_JBSWTK010000007.1:122-5561 GCF_056158505.1 Anaerobacillus sp. ABR4_321 | reverse complement strand
ACTCCAAGTCGACACTAATGCCCCCATATCCCCTTGTATTAGCGAGGTTCACGAGACTGGCAACCAGGTTTCCTCTTAATACAGAGTTCCCCAATACATTCCCAGCTAATTCTTTGCTGAAACCCGAACCTTTTGTGTTCTGGATTAATAATAACGGAATCACATTCAATTCGTTGCTTCTTCTGACGATTGAGGTATCATCCATGCCTACATAAGCATATCCTTGGTCGGTAAAGGAGTAAGCCGCCACCGCCAGGAAAGTCAGCTTTGGCGCGAGTGCTTCGAGTGTTGCCAGAAAGGTTTGAGGGGAACTCGGTACAATAAAACCGAGCGTGGCCATTTGCGGTTCTATAGGGGATGGAATATTAATATTCTGGCCAATATACAATCTGTTGGGGTCAAGCCCAGGATTTGCGTTCAAGATACTATTGACGCTTGTATTAAACTGGACCGACAGTTTCCATAAGGTATCGCCAGCCTTAATTTTATAAAAGCGAACAATCGGCTGTTGATCAGGGATGTAGAGCGCCAAGCCGGGGATAATTAAACTGGCGGAAGGGAGCCCATTGACATCGATTATGTTTTGGATGGTGACACCATATGTTCTTGCAATAGACCAAAGGGTTTCTCCTGCTCTCACGACATGGACAGCCATGTGATCACACCTTTTTAAATAATCTCACTATCCATCTTATGGCGGATCACCGTTTATATACTACTGTCCCTCATAAAAGAAGCAGTGCTCTCAATTCATAAGAGCACCGCTTCCTGTTAGTCATCTCCATCTGTCCCGTGAATCAGACCGGTTCCTGTACCTTGCCGAGTGGCAGGGATCACAAATTTGATAAGGGGAATCGACATGGATACCTTTACCGCAAAGTCTGCATTTCTTTTTATAATTCTTCACTTCTGACTTTAAGAATTCATGAACATCATCGCTCAATCCGGTTCTAAGCCTTTCCCAATATACAGCCTCTGTCCTCCGGTCAAGCTTATATAAAAACAACAAATGCAGGCCGATTGCCTTATATGAAAGTTCGAGTTCTTCAAGTGTCACTGTTTTACAACAGGCTCCGGCAGGTCTTCACCAGAGATAATTGCCTTGATTGTTTCAAGCCATTGTTCAATCAGGGCAGGCTCTCTGGATGAAAATGGCAAGTGGAGGAAACCATACAATTCCATCATCGGCAGTCTCGCTTCGATTTCAGTATTCCGCACATATTCGTACAGATCCCTTTCTTCCGTTAGGGATGCTTTTTTCGTGCCCCTTGGACTCTCGAATTTATCCCAAAGCTCAAAGAAGACAGCGAGAGAACGGTGATATTTCTGAAATCGTTCAAAGATTCCTGAGGTTGGTGCAATGGAAAATATTTCAACTGGATGATCTTCCTTTTCAAGGAGCTTTGTCATCAGGCTGATATCCGCTGTAAATGCAACCCGACCGACATTATAAATGCCCTTCCTTCCCGCACGGCCCGCTATTTGCTTCACTTCCTGTGACGTTAATCTTCGTCTTCTCGTTCCATCAAACTTCTCATTTTCCAAGAATACGATTCGCCTAATTGGCAGGTTCAAACCCATCCCAATCGCGTCTGTTGCGACTACAACAGTTGTTTCCCCTTTAATAAATCGGTCAATTTGCTTCTTTCGCGTCTCTGGAGGCATACTTCCATAAATCATGCTTACCTGCCGTCCGCTATTTTGCAGCTTTGACGCATTCTCCAATACCTGTTTACGGGAGAAACAAACAAGCGCATCTCCTTTCTTTGTATGATTAAGACTAAACTCTTTGTTCTCAACTTGCAGAGGAATATCGCGGCTATATTCATGTATTTCCGCAACTCCATCACCGAGGAGGTCCAACATCATCTGTTTAATATTCACGCTGCCAATGAATGTGCACTTCTTCAGCATTTGCTTTCGTGATTGCTTTAAACCAGGAAAAGCCTCTGTCTTTATCAGCAATCATTTGGGATTCATCAATCACGACTACATGATGGAAATCCTTTTCATGAAACATTTCTACAGTACAGGAAGTATGGTTCGCCCCTTCCACTGACTTTTCTTCCTCACCCGTTTTCAGCGAGCATGGAACACCTTCTGAATTGAGCTTTTCATAGACCTCCAGTGCCAGCAGGCGCAGAGGCGCAAGATACAAGCCACTTTCTGCCGCCTTCATCCTTTCAAGTGCATGGTGAGTTTTCCCTGTATTGGTCTCTCCGATATGCAAAATATAACGTATATTCCTCCTGAGGGAAGGATTATATTCCCTGCCGAAGATATCTTCCAGCATCCGAGCCTCTTCTGCACGCTTCCGCTCTTGTTCTGCAGCTTCCTCCGCCTTCCTTCTTTCCCTTTCCATCAAGTCATGTTCATATAGATCACGATGGATTTTTTCATCAAAAACAGTTTCGGATAGCTCCAAAAGATCGTCTATGTACTCTTCTTGAAGTTTATACAGGAATCCATCTATAAACGCTTCAACTGTATCATGAATAATCCGCTTCGTCTCAGAAACGGAGAGCCTGTCTTCAAATACCTCTTCATAAGAGTTAATCACATCTTCCGTAAGGTTATTCAGGACTTGTTCTGCTCCTATAAGACTGAAGTAATCCATCACTCTGTTTTCAAAATGGAATTGGTAGGTTTCATATTCAAAATAATACCGTCCCCATTGTGCTGTCTGATGGATTTGACCTGTCAATTCATCAAAAAAATCAGCCATAGTTCGGTAGTCTTCCGGCTCAAAGGCTCCGATTTCCGTTAACCTTTCCTCAAGCCTGTATGTATCAAGATCCTCGTATCTCGGATTCTCCTTAAATACTTTCTGCAATTCCTTTGCCATCTCATGCCTGATCCTCAAGTAAGCCAAATCCTGGTACTCATTTAAAACCTTATGTGCTGCCTGATGGATTTTCTCTTTGATCAACGCTCTCTTCTCAAGCAGACGGTCTTCCTCTGCTTTTTTCAAGTACCTTTTCCGTGCCCGGCCATATAACTCACGCCATGTTTGCTCGATGTTTGAGGATTTAATCCACTCTTCCGTATCAAAGGGTTCATAGTCCCTCACTTCGTTCCTGAACAACTTATTGATCAACTTCCGGTCTACACCTTCTACTGTAAAACCACGTTCACTCAAAAAAGATTTCTTGTCACGCTTTGAGAAGTCATTCGTCGACTTCGTCAGCCAGACATTCAGCCAAATTTGATTGATATAATTACTTCTTGTATTTAAATATTCCTCGAAAATCGGGCAAGTCTTCCTTTTCTCCAAGGAACATATCGATGTCTTCCTGAATTTTAATTTTTGTGTTTTCTACTGCTTGCTGATGGATTAATTCAATTTGTCTCATCTCTGAACCCCTTAATATCGGTAAAATATATACAAAAGGCCGCACAAAAAATTGTGCGAGCCCTTCCATTTTTTCTTATTCGTTCATCGTAATTGAGGAACGGCCTAATTTATGCGTTCTTTAACTGCAGCATATCCACAACCTTGTTGAAAACCATTTGATCTTCTTTTGTAACACTTTTAGGTTTGATCGGGGATACCGGTTTTATCTTCTCATCGTTTTCGACACGAAGTATTTCCAGATAAAAAGGTGTAGTTTGTCGATTACCCTTCAGGTATCCTTTGAGGATTTTCATCTTATCTGATGTTCCTGTAAATACACTTTCATAATCCCACTCAATTTCGTTGCCATACCTCGAATCCATCTTTTCCTTTAGAGCAAAGGCTTCTGAAACAGCTTCATGGGCTGTCGAAAAAAATGATTGCGTTCTTCTTAAGCCTTTCTTCTTGCTGCCATCCCCTGCATTAGCCTGGTATAATTTCATGTTCATTTCCTTCATCCTTTCTGGTTGGTCTCACGCCTTCTAACGGTGAGTCGTAACACCAGAAGACCTAAGGATTTTACTTACATGACTAGTATACCCTTTTTTCCATGAGTTACCTATTGATAAGGTAAATCCTTCATATTATGAAAGAAAGAGCGTGTTTTGGTCACACGCTCCTCGAATAAATTATTTAGTTGTGACGACTTCTTTTTCGTTATTTTTCTCATGGCGGATTGTTGCCTGAGCAGCTGCCAAACGGGCCAGCGGTACACGGTAAGGAGAGCAGCTGACGTAGTCAAGTCCTGCAGTGTAGCAAAATTCGATCGAGCTCTTTTCTCCTCCATGTTCACCGCAAATACCTGTCTTCAGACCAGGCTTTGTCTGGCGGCCAAGCGTTACACCTGTCTCAACCAATTTGCCGACTCCCTCACGGTCGAGCACGGCGAATGGATTTTCTGGCAGTACTTTTTGTTCAATATATGCTTGAAGAAACTTGCCTTCTGCATCATCACGGCTGTATCCAAATGTTGTTTGTGTCAGGTCGTTCGTGCCAAATGAGAAGAAATCAGCTTCCTGGGCAATCTGGTCAGCTGTCAAGGCTGCACGTGGAATCTCAATCATTGTCCCAACAGTATACTGAAAATCCTTGCCTGTTTCTTCTTTGATGCTTTGTGCTGCAACATTGACTAATTCACGCATTTCTTTTAACTCATTTACATGTCCTACTAATGGAATCATGATTTCAGGCTGGACTTCAATCCCTCTCTCCGAAAGGTTCGCTACTGCATAAAAGATGGCTCTGGCTTGCATCTCATAGATTTCAGGATGGATCATGCCTAAACGGCAGCCACGGTGACCCAGCATTGGGTTGAATTCATCAAGCTGGCGCACTTTTTTAAGCAATGCTTCCTTTCCCTTAAGTTCCTTTGATTCTGGATCAAGTATTTGCAGCTTCGTAATCTCTACTAGTAATTCTTCCTTGTCAGGCAAGAACTCATGAAGAGGCGGATCGAGCAAGCGGATCGTTACTGGAAGCCCCTGCATGACTTCAAGGATTCCTTCAAAATCTCCCTGCTGCATTGGCAATAATTCATCAAGGGCAAGATTGCGCTCTTCAAACGTTTCAGCCAGGATCATCTTCTGGACAATCGGCACCCTTGCCGCATCCATGAACATGTGCTCAGTACGGCATAAACCAATACCACCTGCCCCAAATTCAAGCGCCTTTGCAGAATCTTCAGGATTATCAGCGTTCGCACGCACTCCTATTTTTCGTTCTTCGTCAGCCCACGAAAGCAGAAGCTGGAACTCATCTGAAAGCTCAGGCTCAATCATCGGGATCTCACCAAGCATGATTTCTCCAGTTCCGCCATCAATCGTAATGATGTCTCCATGGTTCACTACCACTTCACCGACGCGGAATTGTTTCTCATGAAGATCGATCTTCATCGCCTCGCATCCGCAGATACATGCTTTACCCATGCCTCGAGCCACAACAGCAGCATGACTTGTCATTCCGCCGCGGCTTGTAACAACCGCCTGTGCTAGGTGCTGGTGCTGAGGCACATAGTACCCTCTTTAACCTTAGCAATACGTTATTGA
>NZ_JBSWTK010000007.1:0-94 GCF_056158505.1 Anaerobacillus sp. ABR4_321 | reverse complement strand
AAGGTTAACACCCACACTTACTTCAGGACGTACAGCACCTGGTGCTGTACGTCCTGAAGTAAGTGTGGGTGTTAACCTTAGCAATACGTGATGG
>NZ_JBSWTK010000006.1:0-4744 GCF_056158505.1 Anaerobacillus sp. ABR4_321 | reverse complement strand
AAGGTTAACACCCACACTTACTTCAGGACGTACAGCACCTCTTGCTAATAACCTTTCGATTAGACTCGTCCTGCTGTAAATATTATTTCGTTCCGTAGGGATGATATCAATTTCACTCCGCTTATTGAGGGAATGGCTTTTCTTGAAACCATCTTTGTAGAAAAATGATACTTTAGAACCTTTAGAGGTGTTGTACCTTACTCCAAAATGACCATTTACCTTGTATTTTCGCAATATCTTTCTAACGCTAGATTTATATTTGTTAGCGAAAGTTTTGTACATGCTATATTCCATGATGTTTTTAAAACCATCGAGTTTGTAGACGTTATTTGCTAACTTGTACACCATTGTTTTCACCAGTGATCGCTGTCATGGCAAGGTGTTTGGCATAACTTGCGTTGGTGATGAAGCATTTACTGCCATTGATGACATATTCGCCATCAACTTCCTTAGCAGTTGTCTGCGTGCCGCCTGCATCCGACCCGGCATTCGGTTCTGTTAATCCAAATGCCCCCATTGATTCACCTGTACATATCGGCGTCAAATATTGCCTGCTTCTGCTTCTTCGGTACCGAAAAGATTGATTCGGGCGCCACCAAGCGAAATATGTGCAGAATAGGTGATTCCTGTTGATGCACAGCCCCTGCTGAGCTCCTCCGTCACAATTGCGAAACTTCCCGTATCAGCGCCAGCCCCACCATATTCTTCGGGAAAAGGCAAACCTAGCATGCCCAAATCTACGCAAGTTTTTTTGAAAATTTCTGTCGGAAACTGTTTTGTTTTATCTTCTCTCTATCGCTCCAGGAGCGACTTCTTCTTCCGCGAATTCTCTAATCGTCCTTTTTATCATAGCTTGTTCAGATGTTAAATCGAAGACTTCCGTTCTCCATCCCCCTCAAAACATTGAATGCGTTTACATTCTTCATTATAAGGGTGAACAAACAATTTTCTCAACATTTAAAAACTTTAAAATTTTTAATTATTATATGAAAATAGTAATAATCAGGACAATTAATCCTGTAACACCTGATATTTTGAAGGGTACCATTGTCCACTTCATACCAGCGGCAATCCATAATAAGCAGTTTACTGCCGTGACAATGTATAACATGGCTGGCTGATCAGGAAATACTATTTTCCGCTGCCTGAACAGAAGTTATTAAAAAAATGAGTGCCGAAGAAAGCAAAGGAATCAATTCAAAAAAGGAATTTTTTATAAGATATGTCTCCTGAAACTACTGAACATATTCCAAAAAATGTTATAAGAGCCATTTGCAAAAAGAGAGACAATTCAGTAAAATAAAATAAAAATGCTGCAAGCGTTAACAGCCCAATTAGTATGATGCTTATTAACCCTGTTCTAGATGTCCGCCCTCTACTATTTTCGGGTTCGGATCTCGAGTTCTCTGAACTCCCTTCAGTATATAGATTTAGCAGGTAATCACAATAATGTTCGGGCAGCATCCGGTTTTGTTTCCAATATTTTATTTCAGCTGGTGCATCGTTTTTCCTGCGCTGTTCATCCAATTCACTCGCACATCCTGTCTATTTTAAAATAGGCTTGATTTTATAACATATTGTTGTAAACCTTATAGAGGCAAAAAGAGCCTAAAAAAAGGAATAATTTACTTCTATTTTAAAAAGTAAATTATTCCTTGGCAATCCTATTCTAAAAAGTCCTTTCAATCGTTTGCTTCTGCTTGGATGCCTTAGCTTGCGAAGGGCCTTTGCTTCGATTTGGCGGATTCGTTCACGCGTAACACCAAATACCTTGCCGACTTCCTCAAGAGTTGCGGGTACGTCCATCATCAAGGCCAAAACGCAGTCTCAGGACGTTCTCTTCACGGTCTGTAAGAGTATCGAGGACATCTTCGAGCTGTTCCTTTCAATAGCTCATATGCAGCATGTTCTGAAGGAGAGGTAGCGTCCTGGTCTTCAATGAAATCTCCTAAGTGCGAGTCATCTTCTTCACCGATAGGGGTTTCAAGGAAACCGGTTCCTGTGCAATCTTAAGGATTTCACGTACCTTTTCAGGTGACGAGATCCATATCTTCTCCGATTTCTTCAGGTGTTGGTTCGCGGCCTAAATCCTGAAGGAGCTGTCTCTGGACACGGATCAATTTGTTGATGGTTTCGACCATATGAACAGGGATTCGGATGGTACGTGCCTGGTCAGCAATAGCACGTGTAATTGCCTGGCGAATCCACCATGTAGCATAAGTACTGAATTTGAATCCTTTACGGTAATCAAATTTTTCGACGGCCTTAATCAGGCCCATATTTCCTTCCTGGATTAAATCAAGGAAGAGCATGCCACGGCCAACGTAGCGTTTCGCAATGCTTACTACAAGTCGAAGGTTTGCTTCTGCAAGACGCCGCTTAGCTTCTTCATCGCCTTGTTCGATTCTTTCCGCCAGATTGATTTCTTCTTCAGCAGAAAGCAAATCCACCCGGCCGATTTCCTTCAGGTACATTCTAACTGGGTCGTTGATTTTAACTCCCGGAGGTACACTTAAATCATTTAAATCAAACTCTTCATCGTCTTTGGCAAGCTGCTTAAGATCAGGGTCTTCAGCTTCATCGCTTTCCCAACCAGTTCAATTCCCTGTTCACCAAGGAACTCATAATATTCATCCATTTGATCGGAATCAAGATCGAAGCTTGATAACCTCTCTGCAATATCATCATAAGCTAGGACGCCTGTTTCCCCAGTGCAGTTAACTGGTCTTTCACTTGTTCAACTGTCACTTCATTTTCTGTGACCTCTTTAGAACGGGCTGACTTTTCAGCCATATGTCCCCCTCCTTCCAAAAATCAAAAACAATCAGCATTAGGATTTATAAGGTCTTGCGCAGTTGGATGATTTCCGAAGCGATTGCCGCTGCACGCAAGATCGTTTTGTCGTTCTGCCTGTTTTTGTTCCGCCATTTTTTCCTTTTATTTTTAACATTTTTTGATAATTCAACACCTGCTTGATATAATCAGATAATTCCTGATCGCTGACCTCTTCGTTAAGAGGCATCATTTCTATATCAGCAACGACCCTTTAGCTTATTATCCTGAAGATAATTTAAGAACGCACTTGGATCAGGGTCATGTCCTTTTTCATAGTATGCAAATAAGTAAGTAATAATAGCCTGGTGTTCATCAATATTTAATACATTGCCTTCGAGCAAACCCTGAACCTTATAAGCGGTGTCGGCATTCTCATCATATGATAGAATCAACCGTCTTTCCGCAGTATGATACTGCAGCTTGAGTTCTGCTTTTTCGTGTACGGAACCGGCTTATGTTCAACTCTTGGCTGATTTTGCTTTTTGGGCTCCGCTGATTGTGCCAATTGGTTCTGTTGCTGCACTAATGCATCGAGTGAAAGCGAGAATTCATTCGCCAGCTGCCTTAAGTACAGATCTTTTTCTACAGCTTTATCAAGAGCACTGATTTCTTTAAGTACTTCTTCGATATACTGGAGGCGATCTCCTTCATGCTGAAGGTTTTTCCCGCGGCGATAATATATTAATTTAAAAGCCATCAAGGTGGAGCTTGAACCGATGATCTCATGTTTGAATCTATCTTCGCCGTGGGTCTTTATGAAATCGTCCGGGTCCATCCCGTCAGGCATTGTGGCTACCCTGACAGTAAAACCAGCTTTCGAGAGCATGCTTGATGCGCGGAAAGCTGCTTCTATCCCTGCTTTATCCGAATCATAACAAATCGTAACGGCCTGCACATTTCTCTTCAGTAAGGAAATATGCTCTTCTGTCAGCAATGTACCCATTGTGGCAACGCCATTTTCCACGCCGGCTCGATTAGCCGAGATCACATCCGCAAAGCCTTCAAAAAGGACAGCTTGCTGCTGTTTGCGGATTGGCCCCCGCGCAAGATGGAAATTATACAATACCTTGCTCTTGTTAAAGATTTGCGTTTCAGGGCTGTTCAGGTATTTGGGTTAGTCGCCCCCTCTTGCTCTCCCTGAGAACGCAATGGTATTCCCTGATGATCCAGTATCGGGAACATGATTCTGTCCCTGAATCTGTCAAAGAATGTTCCATCCTTTTCCCTTTGGATGACTAAGCCTGCTTTTTCAATGAGGTCCAGCGTAAAGCCTCTTTTTTCGAGCAGTTTAACAGCGAAATCCCACGAAGGCAGTGCATAACCAATTTGAAATCTGTCAATCGATTCCATGGTAAATCCTCTGTTAATGAGGTACTCAAGGGCATCCTGGCCCTCTTTTGTGTTTACAAGCAAATGATGATAAAATTTACGCAATAGTTCATGAGCTTCCATCATTTGCTTTGAGCCTTCGGGCAATCGCTGAGTTTTGCTGGCAGACAGTGCTTCCAGCTTCAATTCAACATTTGCCCTTTCAGCAAGCTTCACTGCTGCTTCCTGGAAAGACAGCCCATCAATATCCATGAGAAATGAAAAAACATTTCCGCCGGCACCACAACCGAAGCAATGATAAATCTGCTTGTCGGGGGACACAGAAAAAGATGGAGAATTCTCCCCATGGAAAGGGCAAAGCCCAAAGTAATTCCGTCCCTGTTTTTTCAATTGGACATAATCACTAATGACATCGACAATTTCAACACTCTGCCGAATCTCATTTACTTTTTCCTCGGCAATCCTCTCTGCCATAAGCATGACCTCTAATTAGTTGTGATTACTTGAACATATCTTAAAATTCGACAAAAGCATGCTCAATTCCTTTATAAATTTCTCCCTGTCTCGTTCGGTAAAGGGT
>NZ_JBSWTK010000005.1:6972-8132 GCF_056158505.1 Anaerobacillus sp. ABR4_321 | reverse complement strand
AAATGGTGACCCGTACGGGATTCGAACCCGTGTTACCGCCGTGAAAGGGCGGTGTCTTAACCGCTTGACCAACGGGCCATAAAAATGGCGGAGAAGGAGGGATTTGAACCCTCGCGCCGCTCACGCGACCTACACCCTTAGCAGGGGCGCCCCTTCAGCCACTTGGGTACTTCTCCGTTTGGCTCCACAGGTAGGATTCGAACCTACGACCGATCGGTTAACAGCCGATAGCTCTACCACTGAGCTACTGTGGAATAATATGTTGTTTGTTGTTGCCGTCGTTATCGGCGACATTTAATATAATAACCCATCCAGAAAGCAAAGTCAACATATTTCTCAAAAGTTTTTTTGGCTGTTTTTGAGAAGCTAATGATGCGTTTCGGACAGATTCTTATCTCAAAGAGACTATATTAATTTAACACATAGCTTTTACACCGTCAATAATTAATTAGAAGAAGTTAATAAGAGTTTCCCCCTGCATTTCCCACAGACAAACCTCGCCGTATCTATTCTCCTTTTTCGTTTGTAGGAGGTCTTGCAATTCGAACATTGATAGATGTGTTTGATTTTCTCCGTACGCCTTTGGCCAGGAACAGCCTGGACAGTATCTCGAGCCGCGCTACACGATTCAGGTGAGTGCTTTTGAGATCCCGATCCTTATGTTTGTATCCTTTCCCTTGAAGATGAAGGTGGTAATGACAGAGCTCATGCTTGATGATACCGATCAGCTCATCAAAACCGTACTCCTCATAATGCTTAGGGTTGAATTCGAGATTATGAGATCTTAATAAATACCGACCGCCCGTTGTTCGTAAACGTGGATTAAACGTTGCTTCGTGAAGGAAAGGCAATCCGAATGATTCAAGTGATGTTTTTTCTACCATTAGCTGCAGGCTTTTGTTATCCATAAACGCCCCTCCTGTGATTCGAACACTTACAAGCAGTATTTCATAAACTAATTTACAGCATCTTATCAAATGTGTCACGAGATTAAAAGGAGGAGATCCTGATGCCTGTCTGGTTTAAGAGACAGCTTCAACAGGCTTATTTACAGAAAGACCGCTACCAAATCAAATTGTTAAATCAGTGCTGGTTTTTCTAGGTGCTGTACGTCCTGAAGTAAGTGTGGGTGTTAACCCTCAAATCAGCCATTATGTACG
>NZ_JBSWTK010000005.1:0-6946 GCF_056158505.1 Anaerobacillus sp. ABR4_321 | reverse complement strand
AAGGTTAACACCCACACTTACTTCAGGACGTACAGCACCTCGGGGCGCGATAAGCGGCGAACTTCTTCGTCAGCTGCGCGATGCTGGATCCTCATAGATCTCCGAATATCTACTCCGGTCCAGCCTCACTTGCTTCCTCGAATTTCTTGCTTCTCCCACCCCTACGAAGCTTTCGAAGATGCCCTTTTCTCTCTTCTCAATGAAGGTACTTACCTTACGGTCTCGCAATAAAAACCAAAAAAGCATACAAAAAAGCCAGAGCTCAATGCTCTGACTTCTCTCTTGCCTAGCGACGTCCTACTCTTGCAGGGGGAGAGCCCCCAACTACCATCGGCGCTGAAGAGCTTAACTTCCGTGTTCGGCATGGGAACGGGTGTGACCTCTTCGCCTTCATCACTAGACTTACAGGATGTAAGTCGTTCGATGTTCACCACAGGACGTGGTGGAACTTAATCGAACCTCTTTTCATTCCCTGAAAACTAGATAGCACGCAACATCGTATTCCAATTTTTTAGGTTAAGCCCTCGATCGATTAGTATTCGTCAGCTCCACGTGTCGCCACGCTTCCACCCCGAACCTATCAACCTCATCATCTCTGAGGGATCTTACCAGCTTGACGCTGTGGGAAATCTCATCTCGAGGGGGGCTTCATGCTTAGATGCTTTCAGCACTTATCCCTTCCACACGTAGCTACCCAGCTATGCTCCTGGCGGAACAACTGGTACACCAGCGGTGTGTCCATCCCGGTCCTCTCGTACTAAGGACAGCTCCTCTCAAATTTCCTGCGCCCGCGACGGATAGGGACCGAACTGTCTCACGACGTTCTGAACCCAGCTCGCGTACCGCTTTAATGGGCGAACAGCCCAACCCTTGGGACCTACTTCAGCCCCAGGATGCGATGAGCCGACATCGAGGTGCCAAACCTCCCCGTCGATGTGGACTCTTGGGGGAGATAAGCCTGTTATCCCCAGGGTAGCTTTTATCCGTTGAGCGATGGCCCTTCCATGCGGAACCACCGGATCACTAAGCCCGACTTTCGTCCCTGCTCGACTTGTAGGTCTCGCAGTCAAGCTCCCTTGTGCCTTTACACTCTGCGAATGATTTCCAACCATTCTGAGGGAACCTTTGGGCGCCTCCGTTACTCTTTAGGAGGCGACCGCCCCAGTCAAACTGCCCACCTGACACTGTCTCCGCACCGGATCACGGTGCTGGGTTAGAATGTCAGTACAGCCAGGGTAGTATCCCACCGACGCCTCCACCGAACCTAGCGGTCCGGCTTCTATGGCTCCTACCTATCCTGTACAAGCTGTACCAAAATCCAATATCAGGCTACAGTAAAGCTCCATGGGGTCTTTCCGTCCTGTCGCGGGTAACCTGCATCTTCACAGGTACTATAATTTCACCGGGTCTCTCGTTGAGACAGTATCCAAGTCGTTGCACCTTTCGTGCGGGTCGGAACTTACCCGACAAGGAATTTCGCTACCTTAGGACCGTTATAGTTACGGCCGCCGTTTACTGGGGCTTCGATTCAGAGCTTCTCCCGTAAGGGATAACCCCTCCTCTTAACCTTCCAGCACCGGGCAGGTGTCAGCCCCTATACATCGCCTTGCGGCTTGGCAGAGACCTGTGTTTTTGCTAAACAGTCGCTTGGATCTTTTCACTGCGGCTCCCCTGGGCTATTCACCCGAGGAAGCACCCCTTCTCCCGAAGTTACGGGGTCATTTTGCCGAGTTCCTTAACGAGAGTTCTCCCGATCGTCTTAGGATTCTCTCCTCGCCTACCTGTGTCGGTTTGCGGTACGGGCACCTCTTTCCTCACTAGAGGCTTTTCTTGGCAGTGTAGAATCAGGGACTTCGGTACTTAAATTCCCTCGCCATCACGACTCAGCATTCGCGGTGAACGGATTTGCCTATTCACCAGCCTAATCGCTTGGACGCGCATTTCCAGCAGCGCGCTCTCCCTATCTTTCTGCGTCCCCCCGTCGTTCAAACGGAAAGGAGGTGGTACAGGAATATCAACCTGTTATCCATCGCCTACGCCTTTCGGCCTCGGCTTAGGTCCCGACTAACCCTGAGCGGACGAGCCTTCCTCAGGAAACCTTGGGCTTTCGACGGACAAGATTCTCACTTGTCTTTCGCTACTCATACCGGCATTCTCACTTCTAAGCGCTCCACCAGTCCTTTCGGTCTGACTTCGCAGCCCTTAGAACGCTCTCCTACCATTGTCGTAAGACAATCCACAGCTTCGGTGATACGTTTAGCCCCGGTACATTTTCGGCGCAGCGTCACTCGACCAGTGAGCTATTACGCACTCTTTAAATGATGGCTGCTTCTAAGCCAACATCCTGGTTGTCTAAGCAACGCCACATCCTTTTCCACTTAACGTATACTTTGGGACCTTAGCTGGTGGTCTGGGCTGTTTCCCTCTCGACTACGGATCTTATCACTCGCAGTCTGACTCCCGCGGATAAATCGTTGGCATTCGGAGTTTGACTGGATTCGGTAATCCGGTAGGGACCCCTAGTCCAATCAGTGCTCTACCTCCAAGATTCTTGCCGCGAGGCTAGCCCTAAAGCTATTTCGGAGAGAACCAGCTATCTCCGGGTTCGATTGGCATTTCACCGCTACCCACACCTCATCCCCGCATTTTTCAACATGCGTGGGTTCGGGCCTCCATTCAGTGTTACCTGAACTTCACCCTGGACATGGGTAGATCACCCGGTTTCGGGTCTACGACCACGTACTCCTTCGCCCTATTCAGACTCGCTTTCGCTGCGGCTCCGCCTTCTCGGCTTAACCTTGCACGGGATCGTAACTCGCCGGTTCATTCTACAAAAGGCACGCTGTCACCCATTAACGGGCTCCAACTAGTTGTAGGCACACGGTTTCAGGTTCTCTCTTTCACTTCCCTTCCGGCTTTTCCACCTTTCCCTCACGGACTGGTTCACTATCGGTCACTAGAGAGTATTTAGCCTTGGGAGATGGTCTTCCCGCATTCCTATGGTTTCACGTGTCCCGCCGTACTCAGGATCCGTCTCAGGAGGGCAGCGGATTTCGACTACAGGATTGTTACCTTCTCTGATGGACCTTTCCAGGTCGCTTTGTCTATCTGTGCCTTTGTAACTCCAATGAGACGTCCTACAACCCCAGAGGGCAAGCCCTCTGGTTTGGGCTGTTTCCGTTTCGCTCGCCGCTACTCAGGAAATCGCGATTGCTTTCTCTTCCTCCGGGTACTGAGATGTTTCACTTCCCCGCGTATCCCTCCACACTGCCTATGTGTTCAGCAGCGGGTGACCAGCCCATGACGGACTGCCGGGTTTCCCCATTCGGAAATCCCCGGATCAAAGCGTACTTACTGCTCCCCGAAGCATATCGGTGTTCGTCCCGTCCTTCATCGGCTTCTAGTGCCAAGGCATCCACCGTGCGCCCTTAGAAGCTTGGCCACAGATGCTCGCTAGAACCACTGTGCTAACGTTCATCGATGCACATCGACCAGCCACCCGTCACCCCACCCTTACAGGTGAGTGCACTGGGGCCGGCAAACGAAGATCCAGACTCAACGAGCCCGTACCTTCGGATGCCCAGCAGCTTGTGCCCGACCCGACCGATCCCTCACCACGTGCCACGCCGAAGCAGTACTAGCAGTCAGTTACCTGTTCAGTGCCGAATACTCAACGTTCCACCCATGAGCAACCGCCGTCGAACATTTGCCGACGTAGTGGCCTCTGGTCAGCCGAATGCTGCCACGTAAGTGCTCCATAGAAAGGAGGTGATCCAGCCGCACCTTCCGATACGGCTACCTTGTTACGACTTCACCCCAGTCGTCTGACCCTACCGTCGGCCGGCTGCCTCCTGAAAAGGTTAGCCTCACCGACTTCGGGTGTTACAAACCATCTGCCGTGGTGTGACGGGCGGTGTGTACAAGGCCCGGGAACGTATTCACCGCGGCATGCTGATCCGCGATTACTAGCAATTCCGGCTTCATGCAGGCGAGTTGCAGCCTGCAATCCGAACTGAGAACGGCTTTATGGGATTCGCTTCACCTCGCGGGTGCTCGCCCTTTGTACCGTCCATTGTAGCACGTGTGTAGCCCAGGTCATAAGGGGCATGATGATTTGACGTCGTCCCCACCTTCCTCCGGTTTGTCACCGGCAGTCACCTTAGAGTGCCCAACTGAATGCTGGCAGTAATGGAAGATCAAGGGTTGCGCTCGTTGCGGGACTTAACCCAACATCTCACGACACGAGCTGACGACAACCGATGCCACAAAGATCACCTGTCACCTTGTCCCCCTAAGGGGAACGTCCTATCTCTAGGAGTGGCAGAGGATGTCAAGACCTGGGTCCTCCGCGTTGCTTCGAATTAAACCACATGCTCCACTGCTTGTGCGCGCCCACCGTCAATTCCTTTGAGTTTCAACCTTGCGGTCGTACTCCCCAGGCGGAGTGCTTAATGTGTTAACTTCAGCACTGAGGGTGGAACCCCCCAACACCTAGCACTCATCGTTTACGGCGTGGACTACCAGGGTATCTAATCCTGTTTGCTCCCCACGCTTTCGCGCCTCAGCGTCAGTTACAGACCAGAGAGCCGCCTTCGCCACTGGTGTTCCTCCACATATCTACGCATTTCACCGCTACACGTGGAATTCCACTCTCCTCTTCTGCACTCAAGTCCCCCAGTTTCCAATGGCCCTCCACGGTTGAGCCGTGGGCTTTCACATCAGACTTAAGAGACCGCCTGCGCGCGCTTTACGCCCAATAATTCCGGACAACGCTTGCCACCTACGTATTACCGCGGCTGCTGGCACGTAGTTAGCCGTGGCTTTCTGGTTAGGTACCGTCAAGGTACCGCCCTATTCGAACGGTACTTGTTCTTCCCTAACAACAGAGCTTTACGACCCGAAGGCCTTCGTCACTCACGCGGCGTTGCTCCGTCAGACTTTCGTCCATTGCGGAAGATTCCCTACTGCTGCCTCCCGTAGGAGTCTGGGCCGTGTCTCAGTCCCAGTGTGGCCGATCACCCTCTCAGGTCGGCTACGCATCGTGGCCTTGGTAAGCCGTTACCTTACCAACTAGCTAATGCGCCGCGGGCCCATCCTACAGTGTTAGCCAAAGGCCAACTTTCAACGTTGCATCATGCGATGCTATGTATTACCCGGTATTAGCTCCGGTTTCCCGGAGTTATCCCAGTCTGTAGGGCAGGTTGCCCACGTGTTACTCACCCGTCCGCCGCTGAGAAATGGGAGCAAGCTCCCATTTCTCCGCTCGACTTGCATGTATTAGGCACGCCGCCAGCGTTCGTCCTGAGCCAGGATCAAACTCTCCGATAGAAAAGTTCAATCTAGCTTTAAAACAATGTTGTTTCCGTAGAAACAATTTCTTGCATGGCGTTTCGTTCAGTTTTCAAAGATCGATTTGTTTCTTTCAATGTCGTTTTCAGCGACTTTATTAATGTAACACATTAACTTGTTCGAAGTCAACAACTTTTTTGAAGAAATTTGGTGGAGCCTAGCGGGATCGAACCGCTGACCTCCTGCGTGCAAGGCAGGCGCTCTCCCAGCTGAGCTAAGGCCCCATTTTATAAGTGGTCGGGAAGACAGGATTTGAACCTGCGACCCCTTGGTCCCAAACCAAGTGCTCTGCCAAGCTGAGCTACTTCCCGACTATGTTATTAAAAATGGCGCGCCCGAGAGGAGTCGAACCCCTAACCTTCTGATCCGTAGTCAGACGCTCTATCCAATTGAGCTACGGGCGCAAATAAGTTTTATTAAAATGGAGCGGAAGACGGGATTCGAACCCGCGACCCCCACCTTGGCAAGGTGGTGTTCTACCACTGAACTACTTCCGCAATTGGTGCGGGTGAAGGGACTCGAACCCCCACGTCGTAAGACACTAGATCCTAAGTCTAGCGCGTCTGCCAATTCCGCCACACCCGCAAAAACATGGTGAGCCATGAAGGACTCGAACCTTCGACCCTCTGATTAAAAGTCAGATGCTCTACCAACTGAGCTAATGGCTCTTTTCCATAGAAAAGATGGTGCCGGCCAGAGGACTTGAACCCCCAACCTACTGATTACAAGTCAGTTGCTCTACCAATTGAGCTAGACCGGCAAATGGTTATGTAGTTTACTATTTGAGCCCTTCCGGGCAAAAAAATAAATGGTGGAGGATGACGGGCTCGAACCGCCGACCCTCTGCTTGTAAGGCAGATGCTCTCCCAGCTGAGCTAATCCTCCACTATCTCCCGCTGCGAATCTTCTTGAGATTGCATCTTGCGGGGGAACCCTACGGGTGAGAAGCCCGTAAGCTTCTTTGAAAATGGTGACCCGTACGGGATTCGAACCCGTGTTACCGCCGTGAAAGGGCGGTGTCTTAACCGCTTGACCAACGGGCCATGTTGTCTTGGAGCTTCCAACCGGATTCGAACCGATGACCCCTTCCTTACCATGGAAGTGCTCTACCTGCTGAGCTATGGAAGCAAATGGCTCCACAGGTAGGATTCGAACCTACGACCGATCGGTTAACAGCCGATTGCTCTACCACTGAGCTACTGTGGAATAATGACAAGCCTGGCGACGTCCTACTCTTGCAGGGGGAGAGCCCCCAACTACCATCGGCGCTGAAGAGCTTAACTTCCGTGTTCGGCATGGGAACGGGTGTGACCTCTTCGCCTTCATCACCAGACTAATCAATGGTTGATCCACCACAAAGTGTTTAACCAAGGACAAGATATATATTACTATATGCTTGAAAGAAAATCAAGGAATTTTTTTTATTCCCTGAAAACTAGATAGCACTCGCAACGTATTCCAATAACATTTTTCGCGATGTCTAGTGCCGCAGGCTATATTCTTGCCCATTTCACTCTTTCACTTCAGGCGGAAAACGCCTTCTGTTCAAGAGCTCCAATGGTCTCTGAATATGACCAAGCCTGCTTTACTTTTCGTT
>NZ_JBSWTK010000004.1:4404-5326 GCF_056158505.1 Anaerobacillus sp. ABR4_321 | reverse complement strand
AAGGTTCAACACCCACACCGTACTTCAGGACGAAGCAGCACCTGATGCTCAGACATTTGTTGGTGTGCGCAAGGCCATACGGCTCTAATCGCAACGCACTGACAATCAAACAGTGGGCGACTCAGCGGGCTGACACCGAAAACACGCTCAACGGCATCCATTGAAATCATGCGTCGGATTTCCAGTCGACAATGATTAGCTGTAGCTGAATCATGATGCGATGGGCGTACATTTCATTACCTTAGCCTTTGATCCAGGTGAATTCATGCAGCTTGTTGATACCCAGCGTGGCATGACTCAGGCTGCAGCATGAGAGCGGAAGCTGAATAAGGATTGCGCCGAAATGACCCCTCTGAGTTGCTGACATCTAGGCTTGCATTTACGGCGACGTCTCTCTATACTGCACATTCTGCATACTAAGAAATGCACATTTTGTTTTGGAGGCTTAGAAAGTGAAAAATTATAAGAAGTTCAAATAAATAGCGATTCTCTCGAGTAGTGGTTTAATTATTATTTTCGAACTATTTCGTCATAAATTCATGGTAGGTTTAATCAGTCACGACGTTGATTTTTTTATCTCTACTGTTTTGTTTATAGTAGGTGCTATTCTTGTTGGGGATCTAATGTTCAATAAAATTGAAAAGCTCGAAAAAACAAAATATAAAAAGGAAAGAGAAGCAAAGCAAATATATCGATGCAAGCATCGATGGTATCTTTGTGTTCAATGAGAAGGGATACCTCAGTGTTATGAATCCTGGTGCAAAGGATTTATGTGGGCTAGATGAGGGAGAACGCTTTACTTCCAAACATGTCATGGAACTTATCAAAGGAGAAACACCGTTTGACCTCGAGAGCAGTTGACGGTGCTGTACGTCCTGAAGTAAGTGTGGGTGTTAACCTTAGCAATACGTAATGTTATGTA
>NZ_JBSWTK010000004.1:0-4377 GCF_056158505.1 Anaerobacillus sp. ABR4_321 | reverse complement strand
AAGGTTAACGACCTGTTTTCTCAGGGATACAACCAGCACCTGATTCAGAAAGAGCCTTCCTTTTCTCAGGCTATAGTGATTTCAAGTAAGTGGTAACCGTTTCAATTCCGTTCGTGAAATTCTCTAAATGGATATGTTCATTTGGTGCGTGTAAATTTTCTGATGGTAAACCAAAGCCCATCATCACAACCGGGGAACGCAGCACTCGTGAGAACACTTCTACAATCGGGATTGAACCGCCTTCTTTAGGGAATAAAGGAGCCACCCCGTAAACCTGTTCATAAGCAGCGGCTGCTTTTTGAATCATAGGATTATTTGAGTCGAGTGAAACAGGTTTCGCGGTTATTAGCTTCTTCGTTTCAAAACTTGCCCCTACTGGTTTATGTTTATCTAAATGGGTTAAGATTGCCTCGTAAACTTCTTCAGGGTCTTGTTCCCCTACAAGACGACAACTTATCTTCGCATGAGCTTCACTTGGTACAATCGTTTTAAATCCCTCTTCGTGAAAACCCCCGGCCAATCCATTAATCTCGAGAGTAGGACGAATTCCTGTACGCTCCTGGAACGTAAAACCTTCTTCTCCGTAGAAAGACTCTAATCCTAGTTCCCTTTTCGTCTTTTCTTCTTCAAAAGGAATAGAAGCTACTTCTTCTCTTAGTTGTGAGGTAGGCTTCTGCACCCCATTATAGAAACCTTCTACAGCAACTTTTCCATGATCAGTCGTGGAAGGAGTCTAACAAATTCACTAGACTGTGAATCGCATTTGGAACTCCTCCCCCGTAAACACCGGAATGAAGATCCGTATTCGCTGTTTTCAGGTTAAGCTCCATAGCTAAGGCCCCGCGCAGAGATGTACAAATAGCAGGTTGCCCTTTTTCAATAAAGGAGGTATCCGATATTAAAACAGCATCTGCAGTTAATTTTTCTTGATTGTTTTCAATAAATGGAGGCAGGTTTGGGCTGGCCATTTCCTCTTCTCCCTCAATACAGAACTTCACATTAACCGGTAATTCACCATTTTCTTGCATCAGCTTCTCTACAGCTTTAACGTGAATAAACAACTGTCCTTTGTCATCAGTTGCTCCTCTAGCATAGAGCTTATCGTCTCGTATTGTAGGTTCGAATGCAGGCGTTTCCCAAAGTTCCTCCGGAGAAGCAGGTTGAACGTCATAATGTCCATAGATTAGTACCGTAGGCTTCCCTTCCGCATGAAGCCAATCGCCATAGACAATCGGATGCCCCTTTGTTTCAATAACCTCCAAGTTCTCGATCCCTGCTTTTTGTAGAGACTCTTTTAACCACTCGGCTGCTTGTTTCACATCTTCTTTGTGTTCTGGCATAGACGAGATGCTCGGAATCTTTAAGAATTCATTAAGTTCATTTATGTATTGTTCATTATGCTTCATGACCCAACCTCCTCTGTATGTCTTACCCTTATTATAACAAGAAAACGTTTCATACCTCGAAGACCCCGCTTTTAGTTTGAGATTGGTTGCATGATTTTAAACATAATACAAAACATAAAATAAATTGGTTCAAAAAGGAAGACAAACCATGACAAATGTCATATATCCCACCTGACGTTTATGTCTTATAAAGAGTTTGCTGTTCATTTATTATTAGAGGAACAGTTCAATCAATAAGCTTGCTTGAAGGAGTTATCATATGAATCAAAAAAAACAACAACAAGAATTAAAAAAGAGTGTTGCGGCTTTCGCAAAGCCTGATTCAAACGCTGGTATTAAACAAATGATTAACACATTTGTTCCATTTATCCTGGTTTGGTATCTAGCGTATCTTAGCTTGGAGATTTCTGTATGGGCTACTATTCCATTAGCCATGATTGCTGGTGGATTTGTCATACGAATCTTCATTATCTTTCACGACTGCACACACCAATCCTTCTTAAAAAACAAAAAAGCAAACCGGATTATTGGCACAATAGCCGGTATTATTACACTGTTTCCATTTGAGAAATGGAAACGCGATCACAATATCCACCATGCGACAAGTGGTAACCTGGACAAAAGAGGCACAGGCGATATTTGGGTAATGACCATTGAAGAATATAAAGAAGCATCTTTCAAACAGCGTTTTGCATATCGTTTGTATCGTAATCCATTAGTGATGTTCGGGCTTGGCCCACTATACCTGTTCCTAATAGCCAATCGCTTTAATCGCAAAGGTGCGAAAAAGAAAGAGCGCATGAACACGTATATTACGAATGTGGCTATTGTCATTCTGTATTCTTTGATGATTTGGGCAATCGGCTGGCAGGCGTTCCTAATTATTAACCTGCCTATATTATATGTATCGGGTATGCTTGGTATCTGGTTATTCTATGTCCAACACCAATTCGAAGATTCTTACTTTGAAGAGGAAAGCGAATGGGACTTTGTAAAAGCAGCCGTAGACGGAAGCTCGTATTACAAGCTTCCTAAGGTATTACAATGGATCTCTGGAAACATCGGCTTTCATCACGTGCACCACCTAAGCCCAAGAGTCCCTAATTATAATTTAGAGAAAGCACACGATGCTACACCACCATTAGAACATGCTACTACGATTACACTTAAAACGAGCTTAGAATCGATTCGTTTCCGTCTTTATGACACTAAGAACAAAACGTTCGTAAGTTTCAAAGAGGCAAAGACACGCTTAAAAGAAGCGAAGGAACAATCGATGCTCGGGCAGAAGCGTCCTACTCTACAAGAAAAATAAGAAACCAGATCCCTTCCACTTTGGTTGGGGTCTTTTTTCTAGAGTTTAAACAAAGCAGTCCAAGATCAGATTCCCGCTAACAACTGTTGTCCAAAAACGCTTAAAAAGGCTATAAGTGACAGGGAAAACTGAAGTAAGATATGCTTGAATAAGATTACATAAAACAAATGTAGGAAGGAGGGAACTGTGGTGCAAAATTGGTTTCACATCATCCCTAAAAATACCGGTCTTAGCACATATGTATGGATTATCTTCTGTTTACTTCCATTTTTCTTTATCTTCCGTGCTTCTTCTGTGGCAGAAATTTTATTTGGCATTTTAATGATTGCATTGTTTTTCGTCGCGTATTTGCGCTCATTTAACTCTGAGAGTGGTTTCGCCTATGTATGGGTCAGTATTGAGATTGCCATAAGTTTAATTATGACCTTATTGTTTGGCTATGTGTACTTCTCCTTATTCCTAGCGTTCTTTATTGGAAATATCCAACACAAAGGAGGATTTCTCTCTCTCTATATTGTACATCTAACGACTACACTCGCTGCGGTTACCACCGTCTATATCGCCCAAAACGAGTCCTTGTTTCCACAACTACCTTTTATCATTATTACCATTATTGGTGTCATTCTCTTGCCTTTTACCATTCGGTATCGCAACCAACAACAGAAGCTTGAAGGGCAGTTAGAGGATGCTAATGAGAGGATATCCCAACTCATGGTCATTGAGGAAAGAGAACGGATCGCAAGGGATTTACACGATACTCTAGGTCAGAAACTATCCCTAATTGGTCTTAAGAGTGATCTTGCAGGGAAATTAATTCATGTTAAGCCTGATCACGCAGTAAAAGAAATCCAAGACATAAATCAAACGGCACGAACCGCTTTAAAAGAAGTACGTGAAATGGTTTCAAATATGAGAGGGTCTAAGCTCAATGAGGAAATCTTTCGGGTTCAGCAAATTATAGAAGCAGCAGAAATGACCTTTATACTTGAAGGAAATCCAGAGCTTTCTCATACTCCCTTATTAGCAGAAAATGTACTTAGCATGTCCTTAAAAGAAGCGGCCACGAATATTGTTAAACATAGTGGGGCAAAGACTTGTCATGTAGCAATCCAGCAGTCAAGCGAGGAAGTAATGATTGAGGTAAGAGATGATGGAGTTGGCATCTCTGATAAAATCGATTCATTAAAAGGACATGGACTTCAAGGAATGAGAGAGCGCTTGGAATTTGTTAATGGAACGCTAGATATACAAAGCTCTAACGGCACAACCCTTACAATCCGTGTACCAAATGTTGCACATCAGACAGAAGAGGAGGAATCGATGTGATACGAATTGTCATTGCAGAAGATCAACGCATGATGCTCGGAGCCCTTGGTGCGCTCTTAGATCTTGAAGAAGGAATGGAAGTCGTAGGTCAGGCTAATAACGGTGAAGAGGCTTGTAAGCTCGTAAGGGAGCAAAAGCCGGACGTGTGTATTATGGATATCGAAATGCCGATGAAAACCGGTTTGGATGCTGCTGAAGAATTAAAAGATGAAGCCTGCAAGATTATTATTCTTACAACATTCGCAAGAGCCGGTTACTTCGAACGCGCACAAAAAGCAAGAGTAAGAGGTGCTGGTTGTATCCCTCAAAAACCATTAACCTTAGCAATAA
>NZ_JBSWTK010000003.1:3672-4035 GCF_056158505.1 Anaerobacillus sp. ABR4_321 | reverse complement strand
TAATGTTACTGCATATACTGGTTCAGTTCCGTATTGCTAAGGTTAACACCCACACTTACTTCAGGACGTACAGCACCTACCAGAGTTTGAAATCTCAGCGATATTGTCTTCAAGGTCGTTCACAAGTTGTGCGATTTCTCCTGTATGACGGCGAATTCCTTGGGCATCGTACATGACGATTACACCAAATATTGCAGCCAGTGCTGTTTCCGTATGACGTGAGCCTTTGTTTGCTGCGATATACGTCGCAAGAGCGGATACCCCTGCTGAATGGGAGCTCGGCATCCCGCCTGTTGTTGCTACCTGCTTGAAATCCCAATTCCCTGTTAACCGCTTGTACGTTAAAATCTTCAATGTTATGTT
>NZ_JBSWTK010000003.1:0-3646 GCF_056158505.1 Anaerobacillus sp. ABR4_321 | reverse complement strand
AAGGTTAAGCTTGCGATTGATGCTTAGTATCACAGCACCTGAGCTAGGTACTGTAAATCTTGGGGCAATTGAAGAATACGAGCGGGTATCAGAACGTTATGAATTCCTGCTGGAGCAAAAAAATGATCTCCAGGAAGCTAAAGACACCTTATTCCTTGTCATCGAGGAAATGGATCATGAGATGAAGAAACGTTTTGAACAGACTTTCACAGGAATCCGCTCACACTTTGAATCGGTCTTCCAGGCGTTGTTTGGCGGCGGAAGAGCGGACCTTAGGCTGACACAGCCTGATGACCTGCTGAATACTGGAGTGGAAATTGTCGCTCAGCCACCGGGGAAGAAACTTCAGAATCTTGGGCTTTTGTCTGGGGGGGAGAGAGCACTGACTGCAATTGCGCTGCTTTTCTCCATCCTGAAGGTTCGTCCGGTTCCTTTCTGCATTCTGGATGAAGTAGAAGCTGCCCTTGATGAGGCAAATGTGTACCGCTTCGCTCAATACCTGAAGAAATACAGGGAAGAAACACAATTCATTGTCATCACCCACCGCAAGGGTACAATGGAGGAGGCAGATGTCCTGTACGGTGTGACCATGCAGGAATCAGGTGTCTCGAAGCTTGTGTCCGTGCGGATGGAAGATTCAAAAGAGCTAGTAAATTCGTAATGAGAAAGGCGATGGAACTGTGAGTTTTTTCAAGAAATTAAAAGAAAAGTTTACGACACAGACTGAGACTGTTACAGAGAAATTCAAAGAGGGATTAACCAAAACAAGAGACAACTTCTCGAGCAAGGTAAATGATCTCGTTTCAAGATACCGCAAAGTGGACGAGGAATTCTTCGAGGAGCTGGAAGAAATTTTGATCCAGGCCGATGTTGGCTTTGAGACTGTCATGGAATTAGTCGAGGAACTGAAGAAAGAGGTTAAACGCCGCAACATCCAGGATACAAAAGATGTGCAGGCCGTCATTTCTGAGAAGCTTGTCGATATTTATGAGTCTGGTGCAGACGATGAATCATTCAAGCTGAACATGCAGGAAGACGGTTTGACTGTCATTTTGTTTGTTGGCGTAAATGGTGTCGGCAAAACAACTACGATCGGGAAATTGGCCCATAAGTTCAAAAATGAAGGCAAAAACGTTCTGCTTGCTGCCGGAGATACGTTCCGCGCAGGCGCGATTGAACAGCTGGAGGTTTGGGGAGAACGTGTGGGTGTTGATGTCATTAAGCAAGCGGAGGGCTCTGACCCTGCAGCTGTTATGTTTGATGCCGTCCAGTCCGCAAAGTCCAGGAAGGCGGATATCCTGATCTGTGATACTGCTGGCCGTCTGCAAAACAAGGTAAATCTCATGAAAGAACTTGAGAAGGTAAAGCGTGTAATTGAACGTGAAGTTCCTGGTGCCCCTCACGAAGTCCTGCTTGTGCTCGATGCGACGACTGGACAAAATGCTCTCATCCAGGCAAAAACGTTCAAGGAAGCTACCAATGTAAGCGGAATTGTTTTGACAAAGCTGGACGGAACAGCAAAAGGCGGGATTGTCCTGGCCATCCGCAATGAACTGAATATCCCTGTAAAGTTCGTAGGTCTTGGTGAAAAAATGGATGACCTTCAGGAATTTGATGCGGAACGCTATGTTTATGGACTGTTTGCTGATTTAGTTGAGGAAGAGAAAATGGCGGAGTAATGCCGTTTTAACAACATCTTGCTGTAAAGAACTTTTCTTGACAGGAACTTGGAACGTGTGTACACTCTTAATGTAAAGGTATTTCACTTAACATGGGGGAATCGATATGCTTGAGAAGACGAACCGTATGAATTATTTGTATGACTTTTATCAGGCATTGCTTACTCCAAAACAAAGCAGTTATATGGCCCTTTACTATCTTGATGACTACTCTCTTGGTGAAATCGCTGAAGAGTATGATGTTAGCCGCCAGGCTGTATACGACAACATCAAACGGACGGAAGCGATGCTCGAGGAGTACGAAGAGAAGCTTTTGCTGTTCGAGAAGTTCCAGATGCGCAGCCAGTTGATTTCCAAAATGAAGAAACAGCTGAGTGAGGATCCGGACAAGCAGGTTTTGAGTGAAATGGTAGCCGAGCTTGAGAAATTAGACTAGGGAGGCACATGATATGGCATTTGAAGGATTGGCCGACCGACTGCAAAATACAATGCAAAAAATCCGCGGAAAAGGGAAAGTAACCGAAGCGGATGTAAAAGAAATGATGCGCGAGGTCCGTCTGGCGCTGCTAGAGGCCGACGTTAACTTTAAGGTAGTTAAAGACTTTGTTAAAAAAGTCACTGAAAGGGCAATTGGTCAAGAGGTTGTGAAGAGCCTGACTCCAGGCCAGCAGGTCATTAAGGTTGTTAAAGAAGAACTTACCGAGCTGATGGGAGGAGAGCAAAGCAAGATTGCAGCCTCCAACCGTCCGCCAACCGTCATCATGATGGTCGGCCTTCAAGGTGCAGGTAAAACGACAACAACCGGAAAACTTGCCAATTTGCTTCGCAAAAAATATAACCGCAAGCCTTTGCTTGTTGCAGCAGACATTTATCGTCCGGCAGCCATCAAGCAGCTTGAGACTCTTGGCAAACAGCTGAGCATGCCAGTCTTCTCATTGGGAGACCAGGTCAGCCCGGTTGAAATTGCCAAGCAGGCAATCGCTAAAGCGAAGGAAGACCATAATGACTATGTACTTATTGATACTGCAGGCCGTCTTCATGTAGATGAAAACCTCATGGATGAGCTCAAGCAGATCAAAGAATTGTCAAAGCCAGATGAAATCTTCCTTGTCGTCGATGCCATGACCGGTCAGGATGCTGTCAATGTTGCCCAGAGCTTCAATGAACAGCTGGGCTTGACTGGTGTCGTCCTGACAAAGCTTGATGGTGATACACGAGGCGGTGCTGCGCTTTCAATCCGCGCCGTGACAAATACTCCAATCAAATTTGTCGGTCTTGGTGAAAAGCTCGATGCTCTTGAGCCTTTCCATCCTGAGAGAATGGCTTCAAGAATTCTGGGAATGGGTGACGTGCTCACGCTCATCGAGAAAGCGCAAGCCAATGTCGATGAAGAAAAAGCGAAAGAGCTTGAGAAAAAAATGCGTACAGCATCATTCACCCTTGATGACTTCCTGGACCAGCTGGGCCAGGTCAAGAAGATGGGGCCGTTGGATGAAATCCTTAAGATGATGCCTGGGGCGAATAAAATCAAGGGCATGAACAATCTTCAAATCGATGAAAAGCAAATTTCTCATGTTGAGGCCATCATCCAGTCGATGACGTCTAACGAAAAGACTCATCCTGAAATCATCAATGCCAACAGGCGTAAAAGGATCGCTAAGGGAAGCGGCACTTCCATCCAGGAGGTAAACCGATTGCTCAAGCAGTTCGAGGACATGAAAAAGATGATGAAGCAAATGACGAACATGCAGCAAAAAGGCAAGAAAAAAGGCGGTTTCAAACTGCCGTTCAATCCTTTTTAACATGTAAATTCAGGTATTTGCAGTCTGTAAAGAAAAAACCCTTTACAAGCTGATTTCAATTTGGTATTATTCTATCTTGTGTGAAACTATTCGGAGGTGCTTATTTAAAATGGCAGTAAAAATTCGTTTAAAGCGTATGGGAGCTAAAAAATCTCCTTTCTATGA
>NZ_JBSWTK010000002.1:0-3887 GCF_056158505.1 Anaerobacillus sp. ABR4_321 | reverse complement strand
AAGGTTAACACCCACACTTACTTCAGGACGTACAGCACCTCACGCGTTTCTTCACCAGATAGCGATAGGTCACTCTCACCTATATCTAGCATTCTATTACTCACGCTTAGTTTAATCAGGCTATTCCATTTCGGCTTCATGCGAGTTGAAACAAGAAGATGAACATTTGAAGGAAGAAGCGTAATGACTTTCTCAATCCATTGATTGATCGTCAACGCGTGATCAACGAGTTGAAAATCATCGATGACAATAATGAGGTCTGATTCTATCTTTGCGCATTCGTTGATAAATAAGGCACTTAATAGCTGAAGATCTTCTTCGCTGACCCAGTAATCCATATTCGATATAACTTCGAGGAGTTCTTTACAGAAGGAAGGAAACTTCTTTCGAACGGCATAAACCACATAGTGGATAAAAGGGAAAATATCATCATCCGATTCTGTCACAGTATACCAGCATACCGGTACCTTGCATTGCTTAACGAACTGACTCAGTATCGTGCTTTTCCCATAACCCGCTCCACCATGAATGATGGTGATGGGATAAGTCGTAACTTCTTTTAGCTTTTTTATTACAGATCCCCGGTAAATATATGTATCCTTCAATGCTGGTGGTACAAGTTTTGTTTCAATAATCGGAACGGTAGGTTGCATAGGTGCTGTACGTCCTGAAGTAAGTGTGGGTGTTAACCTTAGCAATACGTTGTTACTTGACTCTACTTCGTTCAGTTACGTATTGCTAAGGTTAACATGTTCAACCAAGGCTTCTATGGCGGCACCTACCTCGCCCGAGAGCTTGAGGAGCACGCGACGGCGGCCGGTGTCGTCCGAGGTCTGCGGGGCGTGGGCGGTGGTCGGGTCCTCGGGGGCGCGGTTCGTCTCCATGGGAAGCATCTCCTGGTCGGTGGGGGGTCGGGCCGGGGACGGCCGTCCCGGGGGCGGACACGCGGACGGGGTGGCCGCCCGGTCGGGGCGGCCACCCCGTCATGCGATGGTCGTCGGCGCCATCCGGCGCCGGAGTGGACCTCGGGTCGCTCCCGATCCTACGCCCCCGCGGGGCGTGGACCGGGAGCGGCCGGTCCGGGTGCGGCGGTCAGTTGCCGACGCGGAAGCGGGCGAACCCGGTGACGTTGGTGCCGGCGTCGGAGGCGACCTTGCCGACGGTCTGCTTCGGGTCCTTCGCGAACGGCTGGTCCACGAGCACGATCTCCTTGAAGAAGCCGGTCAGGCGGCCCTCCACGATCTTCGGCAGGGCCTGCTCCGGCTTGCCCTCGGCACGGGCGGTCTCATCGGCGATGCGACGCTCGTTCTCGACGGTCTCGGCCGGCACGTCCTCACGGGTGAGGTACGTGGGCGAATAGGCCGCGGTGTGCACGGCGATGTCGTGCGCGGCGGTCTTGGCGTCGGCGGAGTCGGCGTCCACGGCGAGGAGCACGCCCACCTGGGCCGGCAGGTCCTTGGAGGTCTTGTGCAGGTAGGCGTCCACGAAGGCGCCCTCCACGCGGGCCAGGCGGCGCACGGCCACCTTCTCGCCCAGCAGGGCGCCCTCCTCGGTCACGTAGTCGCCCAGGGTGCGGCCCTCGTAGTCGGAGGCCAGCAGGCCGTCGACGTCGGTGGCGCCGGAGGCGACGGCGGCGCGCAGCACCACGTCGCCCAGGGCGATGAACTTGTCGGCCTTGGCCACGAAGTCGGTCTCGCAGTTGAGCTCGATCATGACGCCGACGCCGTTCTCGACGGTCGCGGCCACGAGGCCCTCGGCGGCGGAGCGGCCCTCGCGCTTGGTGGCGCCCTTGAGGCCCTTCACGCGGATGATCTCGATGGCCTTCTCGGCGTCGCCGTCGGCCTCGTCCAGAGCCTTCTTCACGTCCATCATGCCGGCGCCGGTGCGCTCGCGCAGGGCCTTGATGTCAGCAGCGGTGTAGTTCGCCATGCTCGTTCGGTCCTTCCCGTGGTGTGGGTTGTGCGGGATGTTCGGGGTCTGATCCGGTCCGTCGGCCCGGCCGGGTGGGGCCGGGCCGACGGGCCGGCCGGGATCACTCGCCCTGCGGGGCGGCCTCGGCGGCGGGGGCCTCGGCCTGCTCGGCCGGCGCCTCGGCGGCGGGGGCCTCGGCCTGCTCGGCCGGCGCCTCGGCGGCGGGGGCCTCGGCCTGCTCAGCCTGCTCGGCCTGCTGGGCGTTGTGCTGCTCGAGCAGCTCGCGCTCCCACTCGGCCATCGGCTCGGCGGCCGCCTGGCCGGACTTGCCGCCCTGACGGGCGATCAGGCCCTCGGCGACGGCGTCCGCGACCACGCGGGTCAGCAGGTTCACGGAGCGGATGGCGTCGTCGTTGCCCGGGATCGGGTAGGCGACCTCGTCCGGATCGCAGTTGGTGTCCAGGATGGCGACGACCGGGATGCCGAGCTTCTGGGCCTCGTCGACGGCCAGGTGCTCCTTCTTGGTGTCCACGACCCACACGGCGGAGGGGGTCTTGGCCATGTTGCGGATGCCGCCGAGGTTGGCCTGCAGCTTCTCGAGCTCACGGTTGAGCAGCAGCAGCTCCTTCTTGGTGAACTGCGAGCCGGCCACGTCCTCGAAGTCGATCTCCTCGAGCTCCTTCATGCGCTGCACGCGCTTGGAGACGGTCGGAGAAGTTGGTCAGCATGCCGCCGAGCCAGCGGTGGTTCACGTAGGGCATGCCCACGCGGCCGGCCTGCTCCGCGATGGCCTCCTGGGCCTGCTTCTTGGTGCCGACGAACAGGATGGTGCCGCCGTGGGCGACGGTCTCCTTGACGAACTCGTAGGCGCGGTCGATGTAGGACAGCGACTGCTGGAGGTCGATGATGTAGATGCCGTTGCGCTCGGTGAAGATGAAGCGCTTCATCTTGGGGTTCCAGCGGCGGGTCTGGTGGCCGAAGTGGACACCGGAGTCGAGGAGCTGGCGCATGGTCACGACGGGCATGACGTTCCCTTCTGTGGCAGCCGTGACACCCCGCGCTTCACGCGCGGGCGGTCTGCCGGTCGATTTCTTGACGGTTGGCGGCCGGCCCGGTCGGGCGGCCCCTGGCATCACGACGGCGGGCTGCCGGGCCCCACGAGCACCCGCGCCGACGCCCTCTCCAGGAGGACGGCGGGGACGGGACCGAGCGTGGGGGCTGGGCCGCTGGAGCGACCCACCGCGATGCGCGGAGTCGGTGTCCGGGGCATAGCACTGGGCCGGCCACAGGACACCGCTGAGGTGAATCCTACCCCAGGTGGGCGACCGCTCCCATCGCCGACTCCTGCACAGGGACCGGTGCGGCGGGCGCTCTCCACGATCGCACTGCGGGCCCGCCACGCGGCCGCCCGGGACGCCAGGCTGTCGCCATGACCCCACGCACCCACCTCCCCCGTCCGCTCCCGCGCCCGCACATCGCGGGGTGCGTCGCGGCGGCCCTGCTCGCCTGGCTCGTCCTCGCCTCGGGGGTGGGCGGCCTCGACGCCGTGCCGCGGGCCACGTCCGCACCGTCGGGGCGCGACGCGCTGCTGCTCGTCGCGGCGTCCCCGGCAGGTCCGGGATCGACGGCCGCGCCGGTCGCGTGGCACCCGCCCGTCGCCGGCGCCGCCCCGGATGACGTGCTCCGCGCGTTCGTCGCACCCGAGCGACCGTGGAGTCGGGGGCACCGGGGCGTGGACCTCGCCGTGCAGACCGGGGCTCCGATCCAGGCGCCGGCGGCGGGCCGGGTCGTGTTCGCCGGGGTCGTGGTCGACCGCCCCGTGCTGACCCTCGAGCACGCGGACGGGACCCGCAGCTCCCTCGAGCCGGTGGAGGCCGACGTCGCGGTGGGGGCCGTCGTCGACGCGGGCGACCCCGTGGGGCGACTGGCCGGGGCGCCACCCCACTGCCCGCGGGCGTGCGTGCACTGGGGCATAG